>CAZBCD010000219.1:0-3996 GCA_964490205.1 uncultured Pelolinea sp.
CGCAGCTTACCTCTCTAACACTTGCAAAGTTGCACTTACTAGTTGAATTCAAGCACAATATTAATAATCTGTAGCGATGAATACTTCCCGATCAATTCTCCGCTTGTTTTATTGTATTGATGAATGGAATTGCGAGCAATTATTTGTCCCCTGAATTAATAAGGCTTTTCAACACCCCCATATGTGGCCTTTTTCGTGGTTTTTATGCCTTTATACCCAGATATGGCGGTATGTTAAGTTCCAATAATGCTATGCTCGTGATTATATCAAGACATGAATCGCAAATTGAAATCCCTTCAAAATAAAAGCCAGTTTTTAACTTCTATACGTTATCTAAAGAACTTTCATTTCACTTTAATTTGAATTTCTTCTTCAAGCAAACTAATACCTGATCATTGAGTTGTAAGATTATCATTGATCATTTTTTTTGATAAACAGCTAAACCTATCAGAATTAAGGTTCCAATCACCATCAACCAACCGAACCAATCTCCATAACGAGTATAGAGAGTATCACCTGAGACAGTGAATACTTCACCAAAAATAGCGCCACGTTCATTGACCTCGCCCTCAGCTACGATACGTCCATAGGGATCAATGACCATCGACAGGCCATTGGTTGTTCCCAAACCCATTGCTACGCGGTTTTCCGCAGCTCTGAAGACAGCATCCGATGCATGAATGGGTGGGAACCAGGGTGTTCCATCGAAATCATCATCAACGGTCATAAGCACAATCTGGGCACCATTGCGTGCCAATTCGCGTGTAATGAATAAGCGGTGCCGATCCCAACAAACACCGAGACCGACTTTTCCATAGGGAGTATCCAAAACCGGGAAATCATGCGGTCCTGGTACAAAACCAACATTTTCTTCTCCATCGGTGGTGTTGATCTTTGCCCTGCGGCCTACTTCGTTCCCAGCTGGGTTAACCATCAGAGCAGTATCATACATGCCTGACTCGGCATACCAAACCACGTCAGCAACGATATAGCTACCGATTTCTGCAGACAAACTCTTGAGTTGGTCCATGAATTGTGGATCGTCAGCATCTGCAAAACCGTTTTCAGGCCATACGATGAAATCAGGTTCTTTTACAGCGATGTGTCTGGATAAGGCAGCATCTAAATCAAAAATCGCCTGGGACGTCTCTTCAGGGTTGATGCTGGTTCCAAAATCCTCTTGAGCAAATTCACTGGTGGAAAGGATGCTTGGATCCTGATTGACCATATCTGTGAGGGCAGCGATTGAAAACGTGTTTGCGGGGAGATTTGGGAAGATCATTATCCCACAAACAAGGACAATAATCACTAGCCCTAACGCAGCTGCGCTTGCCATTGGTGACAAACTATTCAATTCACCATTTTCAAGATTCTTAAAAAGCATCAACTTTATTATTAAAAATGTCAGCGCTACATTTACGAGCATAACTAAAAAGCTGAGCCCTGGGAATCCTGTCACACTCAGAATTTGCAGTGCAGGCGGGAAACGCCATTGGCTCTTAGCCAGAAGCACAAACCACCAATCCTCCACAACTGGGGCGATGAATTTTATAAACTCCACACCAGCCCATGCCGTCGGTAGTGCCAGTAATTTGAGAACACCCGATTGGCGAGATTGAAGCCAAACCACAAATTGGATGATGCCAGCATAAAATGTGCCAACCGCAAAAATAAGAAAATAACCCAAAGCCGGTGTGAAGATTTGTGGATACCAGCGGTGGACACCCACCGAGAATACCAGGGCAAAAGGCAGTGCGAGGAGAAATCGGTGCTTTGCTCGGGAATTCATGACAACAATCAACATGGGGATGAGGGCTATCCAACCGATATAAGGGATATCATAACCCGGCATACTTGCTACCAGAAGTACACCCGAAAGAATTGAGAGTGTTATTTTTAGCCAAAGTGGGAGAGATTTCAATCTTGGATTCAAGAATGAAGATAGCTCTTTATTTTTCATTTTTTACAATCCTTTTATCGCACAATTAATAGGTTTTTCGCTTCAAAGAGCATTCTGCTCTTTCATACTCAATCGGTTTTCATTTATAGATTGAACAATATTCGTGAGTTCTATTTTGAAAAATATCGTAATTCTTCCGGGACTTTATTATTATCCATTCTCTCGTTCCAATAAGCAGCAGAAAAATCAAAAAACGCCTGCTTACCTCCAGGGAATAGATCTTCCCGCAGCGCTGAGCTAACTTCATCAGATATTTTTCCGTCAGCAATTACATCTTTCCCTGCCTGTCTCAGCAGATGATAATATTCGGTGAACAAACTCTGCAGTGGTTTCTGGCTGAGTGGTTCAGCTCCAGGCCGCAGGATTTCTCCAATATATTCCATGCGTTCTATGTGAGCCATTTGCCTGAAGGTTGCAACCAGTGAATCAAAATGTTCGAATTCTGGAAAACCGCAGGGAGATACCAGCATGATTTTGGTCGGTTTGTGAAATCGCTCAGGGTGGAATGTTAAATCAGGGAAATCAGGGTGTGTGATCAACCACGGTTCTATGCGCGGCAGTGTTCGGTCAATGAATGTTTTTATAATACCGCTCATGCTGAAATGATAAAGCGGTGTACCGAAAATCACCAGATCAGCTGTGTTGTAGCTTTCCAACGCAGCTGGCATGCCATCTTTATCTTTATAGATGCATTCGCCTGGCGTTCGCACCCAGCAAGTATAACAGCCAGAACAGGCATTCAGGTTGAGTTTGCGGATGTGTATCAATTCTGTCTCCGCACCCGCGGATTGCATTCCCTCGAGCAGCGGAACCATCATATGATAGGTGCTGCTACCCTTGATTCGAGGTGATCCATTAAGAGCCAAAACCTTCATCTTGACATCTCCTTTTTATATTAGAATTTTTTCCTTACCAATTTATTAGATCCATCCTTTATCAGCCAACTCACTTTCGGTTGGATGTCTTGAGAAGATCTTGTCCATTTTCAAAAGAAGCCCCGCGTTTCCGCTTGCTTTGTACTTTCCAGTCATCATCGCAACAGCACCGTTCATTTCTTTACGGGCAATTTTCAGCCACACATTAGATGGTGTCGTGATCGTCATAGTTGGTTTTTCACTCTCCCCTATATGAAATGTACATCTTCCGCTCTCAATTTTCAGGTAATACTTGCCATCCGGGTCATCTTTCAAATCAAACTGAATCACAGCTTCTAAATTCTCAGCTTTTTCTGGATTGAATGTCAGCGTCATTCCCTCAAGGGCTTGCAGAATTGTTTTTGGTCTTCGGTCTATGTTTTTTTCGAACATGCTTATCTCCTTATATAAATCTTTCTATATATAACTAATGATTATTAATATTTAAAAAAATTATCCATCCCCTTCCAGTTTTGAAATAACCTCTCTCAACCAGGTAATATTCATTAGTTCATATAACTCTCCATAACGGCGTGTCATCTCCCAAAACTCTGCGTCATCACTTAATCCTGTGCTGCCTTTAAATTGATCGATAACTTCTTTTGTTGAATTCTGATATTTCTGTAATTGCTCTTCATGCAGTATTTCTTGCTGGTGAAGTTCTACAAGAATGACATCTTTTCCAATCCCTGCAGAAAAAAACATTTTTAGCAAAAGTCTTTCTTTGTGTTTTTCAATTTCGTTTAATGGTTTTTCCAGCCAAGTTATCAATTCGTCTTTTCCAAGTTGGGAGATCGTATAAACCCGACGATTTGGGCATCCTTCCTGCGGCTCGAACCTTGAGGAGACGAGATCCTCTTGTTCCATCTTTTTCAGGGTTGTATAGATTTGGCTCTGCTTTGCATGCCAGAAATATGAAGTGGAAACATCAATAAATTGCTTCAGTTCATAACCTGTTGCTGGATTGTAATTAAGAAAACCAAGTAATGCATATTTCAACATAGTAAATATCTCTATATATAATTATTTATATAATACACGAATTATAGTGTACTGTCAAGTCACAAAAAAAGAGGGTGTGGAAAAATCAGGAAAAAGAAGGAGATAATATACCCATTTCGG
>CAZBCD010000220.1:0-3944 GCA_964490205.1 uncultured Pelolinea sp.
GGACTTGTTTGGAGGAAAGTGAGAGTATAATGTTTTTGACGTGGAATCTCGGTATGAGTAAAAATCATAAGATGGAAATTCAGTGTCCAAAATGCCGTCGGAGGTCAAGTTTTACAATTTGGGATTCTGTCAACGTTTCTCTTAATCCTGAATTAAAGGAAAAAATAATTGACCAGAGTTTGTTCAATTTCAACTGCCCTTCTTGCCAAACAGATGTGCTGGTTCAATATCCGCTAATTTACCATGACATGGACAGAAAGCTGTGGTTTTCAAGTGGTTCATTTGCAGCAAAATCTGAATCAGAGGTTAACATGGCTGAAATGCTGATTTCGAAACTACGCAACGATGGATATACAATCATTGACTATCAGGATTATGACGATCTGAGCGAGCTAATTCGCAAGTATAGCCAATAAAATTTTACAATCCACTAGTTTGTTTAGCAGTCATTCACTATGTAAGGAAAAGATGAGTGGATCATCGTTGAAATAGAATAAATACTAAGAAGGATGAAAATTGAAGGAAAGTAGAACACGCGAGTGCCCGTCCTGTGGAAATCAAATGGGAAGTGATGTCAACCGTTGTGCTCTGTGTGGATATGTTCTTGACCCACACAAGCCGGTTATATTCGAACAAGCCCCAGATATCACTGCACATGATTTTATACCTGATGAAGGCCCTCCTGATGCTAGTAGGAAGATGTCCCAACCAATGGCATGGATTATTGTAATTATGATTATGATTGGTACTTTTTTTCTTATTAAAGAATTAAATGCACGCCAAGTAGAAAACTCTGTCCAACTCATAACACAAGTACCTACACATACCCCGAAAATAATAAATACTCCAACAATTTCAATAATTGATGATAAAGAAAACGCTCTGAAAGCTGCGGAGAAATTCTCTATTCTAATGGAAGAAGGAGATGAGAGGATAAAAGAACTACTAGCTCCTGATTCCCAACACTTTGATGCAAATTTGGAATTAATTAATACAATTATTCATGATATTTTGAAATATGGGAAACAGATAAAAATCTATGACTTAACAATTTCTGAATATTCAAGCCAAAAGGTAATAATTTCAGGCTATCTTGAAGATAGGTCTTACGCTGGTTGGTTTAAAGATAATCTTGATATATATTTATCAAAATATGGAAATTCATGGTTAATCACATCTTGGGATTTGGTAAAAACATGATTTCTTGGAGTGTTTGTGTTTAAAATTATTAGCGAAGAAAATGGAAAAAAGAAACACCAATGATTGATGACAATTTGCTGGATCTGGCTAATTCAGATCTCTACTTGCAAAATCCTTTCCGCTCCTTAGGGTTAAACTCTGATGCATCCCTGCGCGAGATAAAAAAGAAACAGCGCTTGCTCACCCTTACTCGAGAGATGGATATTGAATCAGGTGATCCCGCGCATTCTAGCGAGGATATTCTTGATGTCATCTCTGGTGAAAATAGCGATCCCATCAAACGGCTCTTGCAACGTATCTTTTGGATTTGGCCTGATAAGAAAAAAAGCCAAACGGCCATAATTCCTGTAGATTACTTTGCGACCGCCATTTCTTTTTGGGAAAGGCAGATCAAAGGAGGCAGATCGGTTGTAACACCTTTGCATAATCTTGCTGTTACCTATCAGCTTGTTTTTCTGGAATCGGTGCAGGGCGGAAAACAATTCTCAGAATTGGTAAAAGCATCCGGTGAGCTTGAAGACGCTTTTGAAAAGTCCTTGAAGTATTGGATGCGTCTGCTAAAAACTAAAAATTTTTGGCAGCGCATCTATGATTGGGTAGCTGAGGAAAATGACCCCCGGTTAGATGCGAATTTCCTCAAGCGTCTGCGGAAACAGCTATCATCATTCATCTGTGTGATCTACCTGAATGCTGCAAAAAATCTGCACGATTTGGGGAAGTCAGATCGCTCCGCTGATATTGTGAATCAAATATGGAATATTGAATTACCGGAGAATGTACGCGAAAACGCTCTAAATTACCAATTTCAAAAGACTCGTGAAAAGGTGCAAGGGCAAGTCAATGCATATCAGGAGAGCGCGTTATCCCTGCACCCACCTGCGGCGGAAAAATTATTGCGGGAAAATCTGACTGAAATAAAAGGCAATCTTGATTTTGCAGAATTACTTACCATTGGTAAGTTTGAAAATTCAATGACAGCGCTTGTTGATACAGTAACTGCAAGTTTCTTGAATGCCATAAAAAAACATGATGCGTTTAGCAAGGGTCTTTTCCTGACAATGCATACCCTTGCTGATATGCGAGAGCTGCCTGCCTCCGCTAGTTTACAGCAGCGCGTGGCAGATGAACAGCAAAAAGCACGTGAGATCTTTAATAAAGGGAATTACTGGTACACAGAAATTTATTTTAATACGCGTAAGCTAATTCTTAATTCACTTGAAAGGTCACATCAGCACTTTAAAGCTCAAAATTATGACTCAGCAAATTCCCTACTTGAAGCTCTTCTAAACAACACTGCTGATCTGACAGAAGATGAAGAAAAAACGATCAATCAATCATTGAGCACATCCCTGAACAGGCAAGCAATGGGGTATTTCGAGGAGATGATTGGGGTTTTAGGCAAACCCAGAAGACTGCATATGATGATAAAGACACGAAAAAAGGAAAGCTCCTTTTGGGGTAATTACTGTTCCGCATGCGGCCAGCGGATTGTGGGAAAATATTTTAATTACAGCTTTGAGGGTGAAAAATATATAGTGTGTGAATATTGCGCGAGGCTTGATCAAAGCGTTACCAGCAACACACGCTCAAAATCCAGAGAATCCATTCTTATGGGGATAAAATTAACAAGAAAAGCAATAGAGATTAACCAGCGTAATTCTCAAGCCAAAGATAATTTAAGGCAATTAGAAAAGATTGCTAATGATATGGGTTTTTCGATCCCGCGATCATCAACTAGCCGACCTCGCTCCCCCGTTAGAGAACCATATTCGGAAGATAAAAAACCGTATTTGATTTGGGTTTGGATCGTTATAATTCTAATCGTTATTTGCTACTTCTTTGGATGAAAAGGATTATGAGCCTCTTGAAAAATGGCAATCAAATAAACGAGAACTGCGTTGTAGAACGCCTCATCGGCGAAGGTGCGTTTTCCGAGGTATATCGCGTGCGCCATCGCTTTCTGGGGCGGCAGGCTATCAAAGTGTTAAAGATGTCCTGTGTTGACGATGCGGATATTATTGATCGGCTGGAGGAGGCCGCGCTGCTTTCAAGTTTGGGACATCCAAACATCATCCGCGTGTTTGATGCGGACACGATAACGATAGAGAACGAAGAATACGCTTACCTGACGATGGAATATTTACCAGCAGGTAACCTAGAGGAATTTTGGCGCCAGCAAAAAATGGGGTTGATTTCAATCAATGTTCTAATCAATATATTCATACAAATTTTGCGTGGCTTATCAGTCGCACACAGTTCAGATCCTCCCATTATTCATAGAGATATAAATCTCAATAACATTCTGCTGGGTTTTGACGGTCAGCGATTGCGGGCGGTACTGTGTGATTTTGGCTTTGCCCGCCGCGTCAACCCGCTTACGCTGATGGCGAGTGCGAAAGGCACACTGCCCTTTAAAGCGCCGGAATTATTCCATAATGAAAAATTGGATTCGCGAGCTGCAGACGTGTGGAGCGTTGGTTGCTGTATGTACTTATTGCTCACCAGTCATTTTCCGTATCATGTACACCACCAAATGGCAACCATGACAGTGCCTAATTTCCCGGAACCCTACACGCCAGCGGGGAAGATTAATGTGGATGTTTTCCCCGAGCTGGAAGATGTGCTCTTCAGCGCCCTGCAGCTAAATCCAGCCAACCGCATTCCGCATGCAATGGCTTTTCTGGGGATGATCATTAGTTGTTTGAAGAACCTGTACGATCAAAAGCAGGAGGAGGAGCACGTTC
>CAZBCD010000221.1:0-3930 GCA_964490205.1 uncultured Pelolinea sp.
AAAGTTCCTTTATCTTGTCAATTTTGTCATTTGTTTTTCAACACCCTAACATATGGCGCTTGACACCCGCCAATTTACAGGTAAAATAATAGCATATAAAATGAGACGGTGTACCACTAAATGGGACACAAATGACTGGAAACAAAATACAAACTCTGGATCGAATGGTAGCAATTCTGGATTGCTTCAGCCTGGATAAGCCGATATTAGGCGTGCGGGAAGTCGCTCGGCAAACCACGCTGTCACCCAGTACGGTTGGGCGCATTATGGCATATATGAAAGATATGGGAATTCTCAATCAAGACTCAGAGTCACACTTGTATATGATGGGTTCGAAGGTTCTGGCATGGGCGGGAATTTACACGGTCACGAGCGATGTCCGAACGGTTGCGCTGCCTGTAATGGTTCGCCTTCAGGAGCAGACTCGTGAAACGATCAGTTTGTATATTCTAGAAGGGAGCGAGCGCGTTTGTGTGGAGCGGTTGGAAAGCCCTGAGACAGTACGCATCGTTGCGCGCGTTGGCAGGAGAATCCCACTCTACGCGGGATCAGCAGGAAAGGTTTTTCTGGCGTTCATGCCTGAAAATCGCCGCGAAATGATCCTCCGAGATATTGACCTTGACCCGATGACAGAGCGTACGATCACAGATGTGAATGTGCTCCGCGCTAATTTGGACCAGATCAGCGAAAAGGGTTATGCTGTCAGCCGGGGAGAATGGATCATAGATGCATCCGGCACTGCTGCACCGATCTTCGATCAGAGGGGGCAGATCTCAGCAGCGATCTCTATTTCTGGTCCCGGACAACGTTTTACGGATGAAAAGATAAAGGAAATGGCAGATCTATTAGTCAAGGAAGCAGCACAAATTTCCTTTGCGTTAGGGTACTACCCGCGCTGATGCGGGAATTTCATCGTTAATAGAGGTAAGAACAATGTGGATTCAAGATAAACTAGAAGATAAGATCATTGAAAAACGCGGACGAATAAAGAATATCGTCAGCCGATACAGTGATCAGAAAATTGGCGACGTAACTATCAAAAACCTTTTTAGCGGGCTGCGTGGAAATGACCTGCTGGTTAGCGATGTTTCTTATGTAGATCCGAATGACGGCATCCATTTTAGAGGATATTCGATAAATGACCTTCTTGAAATGCTGCCAAAAGCGGAAGACAGTGAAATGCCGCTGGCTGGCGGGATGTATTATCTGCTGCTGATTGGTGAACTGCCAACCCGTGAAGAAGCGCTGGCGGTCGAGGAAGATTGGCGCCGTGCTGGTGATCTGCCCTATTATGTTGCGGATATGATGCGCGCCATGCCTAGAGATACCCACCCGATGACCATGTTTTCGCAGGCTATCCTTGCGCTTCAGTCACGCTCGGAATTCACTCTTCATTACAACAACGGGTTGTAAAAATCGGATTATTGGAAAGCGCCCTTGAATGACAGCATGAACCTGGTTGCGAAAACACCCACTATTGCAGCCGCTATTTATAATATTAAATATCATGACAAATACCTTATTCCCCCCAGCCAAACGCTTGACTGGAGCGCAAATTTTGCCTATATGATCCATAAGGATTGGGATAAGCATTATCTGGAATTAAGCCGGTTGTTCTTTGCCATTCACGCGGATCAGGGTACTGGGAATGTCAGTGCCCACACTGCCTGTTTGGTGAACTCTGCTCTCTCCGATGTGTATTTCTCCTGCTCGGCTGCGATGAATGGGTTGGCTGGCCCGCTGCACGGCCGGGCTAACCAGGACTGCCTGGAATGGCTGCTGGCTGTGTTGAATAAATACGGCAGCTGCCCAACCGAAAAACAAATGGAGAAATATATTTGGGAAACGCTGAATCATGGTAAGGTGATCCCCGGATATGGCCATGCTGTGCTGCGTAATACGGATCCGCGATTTACCGCACAGCTTGAATTCGGGCATAAGTATATCGCCGATGATGACCTGTTTAAATTGGTAGAGATCGTATACAAGGTTGCGCCGCGTGTGCTCAAGGAACACGGCAAAGCAAAAAGCCCATGGCCGAATGTGGACGCGATCAGCGGCACTCTACAGTACCACTGTGGAATGCGTGAATATGATTTCTATACTGTCCTGTTTGGCGTCGGCCGCATGATGGGCATTACCGCCAATCTGGTTTGGGCACGCGCACTGTATGCTCCCCTTGAACGTCCACAGTCCATCACGTTGGATATGGTCGAGAAGAAGATCGATCAGGCTACATCCTGATTAATACCAGGACATATTACATAAAACCATCGTTAGTTCTACCTTTATCTTGGATGGATTTGTTTTCAAACAATTCTATTCGGTAACGGATTAATCTTTTGTATAATAGGCAAATGACTAAAAATAAAAATTTCCAACCAATTTCATTTCATAATAATTCAATTCAAGTTCCAAATAAACCAACAATACCTTTTATAGAAGGTGATGGCATTGGTCCAGATATATGGCAAGCATCAGTCAGAGTAATTAATGCAGCTGTAAAAAAAGCATATGATGGACAAAGACAGATTCAATGGATGGAAGTGTATGCGGGTGAAAAAGCATTTAGAAAATATGGGAAATGGCTTCCACAGGAAACACTTGATGCATTTAATAAGTTTATTGTTGGAATTAAAGGACCATTAACAACACCAGTTGGAGAAGGAATTCGTTCATTAAATGTTCATATTCGTAAATCACTTGATCTATACACTTGTATGCGTCCGATTAAATGGTTTCTAGGTGTACCTTCTCCGGTAAAGTCTCCTCAGGATATTGATGTTGTAATATTCCGCGAGAATACTGAAGACATCTACGCTGGAATAGAATTTGAAAGTTTTTCACCGGAAGCAGAAAAATTTTTGAATGTATTTCGAGAATTGTATCCAAATGAATTTGATAAGATACGGTTCCCAGATTCGTCAGGATTCAGTCTAAAACCTATTTCGAGAGAGGGAACCGAGAGAATTATACGTGCCTCAATAAATTACGCAATAAGGAATAAACGAAACAAAATCACGATCGTTCATAAGGGAAATATAATGAAATTTACAGAAGGGGCTTTCTGTAAATGGGCTTATTATTTATCTGAAACAGAATTTAAAGATAGAGTTTACACCCAAAACCAGTGGGTGCGTACAAAAAATGAAAAAAGTGAAGCGTTTGCCAATGAAGAACAAGCATCATCAACAAAAGAGGGAAAAATTATTATCAATGATGTAATTGCCGATATCGCATTCCAGAAAGCATTAACACGACCGAAAGATTTTGACATAATTGTGACGACCAATTTAAATGGCGATTATCTATCAGATGCAATAGCGGCCCAGGTCGGCGGGATTGGTATTTCACCAGGAGGTAATATTAATTTTGAAACTGGGATAGCTGTTTTTGAAGCATCACATGGGACAGCTCCAAAATATGCGAATAAAAATGTTGTGAATCCAAGTTCAGTAATTCTTTCAGGTGAACTACTATTACGGTATCTGGGATGGGATGAAGCCGCTGATTTAATTAATAAGGGTCTTGGAGAAACGATAAAATTGAAAAAAGTTACTTACGATCTTTATCGGCTTATGGACGACGGGATTAAAGTATCAACAAGCAAATTCGGAGATGAAGTAATCAATAATATGTAGACAATTTCTTTTGTCAAACTATCTTAATAATATCTCGAAAAAACATAATTACATACTTTCTAGTTGATTATTTAGAACAATGATAAATCCATCAATCAGTCATATATTTTTCTAAAGTGGTTTCCGGGTAAGCGAAGCTTGTGTTTCTTACTCATCATAAAAGAATATTTTTTTTCGGAAGCTTTTTCGAAATAATCAATATTGAATGTGATTAAATCTCCTTTCCTGTTTTCTTGTGATACTATGAAAGCGTCCCTGCCAAATTGCTAAACTTGAAGTAACCATTCAA
>CAZBCD010000222.1:0-3837 GCA_964490205.1 uncultured Pelolinea sp.
AATTCAATGGGTTGGACTATCATAAGAACTGGTACATATTGTGGGGGCAGGTCAGAAATAAGCGATCAATTTGAATTGTGAGTTGACATCCCAATGCACACAACGAGTGTTTAGGGGTGTTATTGCGGTACAGATGGATGATCTTGGTTTTTACGAGAGTGCTTTTTTATCATTTATCTCATCTCCATGGTTTCTCATGCGGTGCGGCATTTATTAGTTTAATACAGCGAATCGTTGACATTAGAAGAGCTCTTTGCTAAAATTTTTGTACTTGTATGTACAAGTATTCAGGTGGAAAAAACCAATGGCTGAAACTTATATAAACCCAAAAAGAATTAATAAAGATCTTCCGATTCCTTATTACTATCAGATTGTTCAAGTGCTTAGAGAGTCGATTGCTGACCTGGAAGATCCTGACGTGAACGAAAAAATTGCGCTTCCTTCTGAACCTGAGCTGAGCAGTCTCTTTTCAGTGAATAGAGGTACGATCCGACATGCCCTGCAAGTGTTGGAACGAGAAGGGCTGGTATACCGAGAGAAAGGGAAAGGAACCTTTGTCAGAAGGCGTAGAGTGGAAATGGACCTTTCTTACCTATGTTCAACTACTGAAGATATAAGAAGCAGAGGATGGGAACCAGGTACAGAAGTGATCAGTGTAGATAAGGTGATTCCACGCACGCATATCCAGGCCAGCCTTAATTTGCCTGAAGGCGATAAAGTATGGGAAATATTCCGTAGCCGATCTGCGAATGGCGAATCAATCAGCTTACAACGAGCTTTTTTCCCTGTGGTTTTGATGCCCGATTTGAACGAGAAAAACCTTAGCGGCTCTTTTTATAATATATGGAAAAATTCCTATAATATTCACCCTCATGATGGTGAACAGACGATTCGAACACGGCCTGCTACAGAAGAGGAAGCCTCTCTATTAGCGATTGATGAGTATGTCCCAATATTTGAAATCACTCGAATCACATTTGACATTAATGGCACACCCTTCGAATATTTAATCTCAATCTGGCGGGGAGACCGATATGATTTCTTTGTACGATTATCAAGCCGTTAACGGAACTATTTTTGAGTAATTATTGGTTAACGGTTTTTCTACATGTTGTTTGATAGTAGAAAAGGAAACAATTTTGAATTCCCGATTTCTCCTATTCGTTAATAAGAGATTCATATAGAGCTATCGTCTGGTCAGATGGTTCTGTGCCTATCTCTTTTAATAGGATCGTACGGCATTTTTCAAATTGATGTAATATCGCAGATTTGTTGCCTAGAGCAGCATATACCCTCATGCAGATGCGATGGAGTGGTTCATAATATGGGTCAAATTCGAGCGCTGATTGGGAAGTCTCCAAGCTTGTTTCGAACTCTTTATTATTTATATATAGAAGAGCGAGTTCTTCCGCCGCTTTTATATACATTTTTAAATATTTCTCTCTTTCTGTAACAACCCATGTTTCATCCAGATGGGGAAGATAGGTGCCCTTATACAAGGACATGGCTATTTCATATGCATCGATCTTTTGGTTAACATTCTTTTTAACGGATGCTTTTTTAATAGCCGCAATAAAATTCTGTACGTCATATTCATAATCAACCATACGATTAAATAAATAATAATTATCCTGAAAATTCACAACATCCGATCCAATCGCGTGGCGCATTCGATAAATGGAATTCTTGAACCGCAGTTTCAATTCGCTTGGAGATGCGTCCGGCCAAAAGATTACGCCTACTTCTTCTTTGGTCAATCCTTCAGGGTATGCAAGGAAGAGCACGAAAAGATCGCGTGATGTTTGTGTTTTCCAATCAGAAATTTTCAAGGTGCGGTTGTTAACGATCACTTCGATAGTTCCAAATGCACGAATAATGATCTTCGCGGGCGCAAATGGGACAACTGATGCTTGTTTGCGAAATATCCGCCGGCTTTTCTGGGTTAACTTTTGGAATTTATCTATTTCTTCAAATAATTTGAAGATCTTCACTCCAAAGACTTTTTTCTTGGTAAGGGGTTTGAGGATTTTCTTCACATCATTTGCCGCTGACATACTCGGTATATACTGCTGCGCTTCGGGAAGTTTTTCCATTATGTCATCGAGAATCTGACTCGATCTTTCAAATTTACCAATCTTGATGAAGGTTACGAAAAGATAAAATTGGTTACGGACTGTTTCCTCTATATGTCCTTCTTTTTTAAAGAAGACTTCTGACATTATTAGATTCTCAATTGCCTTCCCGTAATTTGCCGTCCAAAAATCGAGTACGCCTTGCTCAAGGCGATATTTGTTGATCTCAAAAAGGGAACCACTTTTTTTGGCAATTGTTTGAGCACCCCGAATCTGAAGTTGTGCTTTCTTAAATTGATTTCTATTTACACATAATCTTGATTGGACCGTCTTTAGATAGAAAATGAGGAATTGATCTTCAATTATTAGCGCGATCTCAAGCGCTTTTTGGTACGCATCTTCGGCTTCTACAAATGCACTCAAATCGCGATAAAGATCCCCAATACTTGCGAGTGAGTATCCTTCCATGCGCTGGTTGCCAGTTGCCTGAGAATAATGCATGGATTTTTCAAGGTTAAGAAAACTTTTTTCAAAATCGCCTTTTGTATGCTGCAGAACGCCTAGATTATTAAGAATAGTTGGCTGCCAAATGGAATCCCCAACGGACTGCCAATATGCCAATGAGCGAGTATATGCTTGTTCTGCTTCGGAAATGTGACCTAAGGTCTCATGAATAGCCCCAACTTCAACAAGAATTCGGGCTGTGTCTTCTTCCCTTTGATTCTTATCGCAGAGATGAATGGCTTTCTCAAGAAATATTAGCCCCTCTTTTAGTTTACCTTCTTGATACAGTGTGATACCTTTTGCGCGCAATGCCTCAGAATACAAATGATTCAAAGAATGTTTCTTTTGTGTTAAAGAAATTGCTTCTTCCGCATCACACATGGAATCTTCATAATTCCCTAATACTCGCAATGCTGCAGAGCGTCGGATGAGATTATCTGCTAAAGATAAACCGTCCGATTTAACACGCAGTAATTCAACTACACGATCAAGCAGTTCACGCCCCTCTTGGACTTTTCCCTGGTTCACTGCAACGCTGGCATGGATCGAGAGCAGCTTGGGATCGTTCTCATATAATTTTTTGGGAATGATCGAAATCCACGAGGAAAGTTTTCGCATTTTTCCTTTTGCAATTAATTCCGACCCGATGCTGCCAATCAATTCTGCGATTGCTTTTTTTTCTCCCAGACTTTCATATATCTCAAATACCTTTTCCCAATCGCCATTTTTCCTAAAATACCGGGCGAGCTCTAATTTAATTTTATGTGCATCTTCTGGGCGTTTTTTTTGGATAGCCGCTTGAAGGAAATCGCGAAATAAATGGTGATAGCGTAACCAAAGCGATTTATCGCTAACTGGAATAATAAAAACCCGGGATCAACACCGTCGGTGCCACGTCCCCTTTCACCATGTCTATATGGTGCTGCCGCTCACTGTGTACATCTTGACTTCCCATGTTGCGCCTCCTTTGAATAGATTAACTTAAAAATTAAATAGCAGGCCGCCATTTAATAAATTGAGACCATCAGTAGATTTTATTTGATGGTCCTTATGTTATATTTTCCATACCGCATGCCAGCGGTAGATAAAGTGGGGGGATTTTAGTGAATGAGTATAGTAGAACAATGGGTTGTGTGCAGTAATTTTGTGAATTATTTTTTGCGTATGCATTTTATCTGGTCATTCGCCCGTTTCAATTTAATTCATTATAACCGAAATTCCACGTCTGATATATTTTTCCAACATTTTTACCTTCCAGAGT
>CAZBCD010000223.1:0-3825 GCA_964490205.1 uncultured Pelolinea sp.
GAGACCACACTATTTACATTGCTAAGTGGTACTAAAAATGGGGTGCACCTCATCTCCACCATCCTTTTTTCTTGCTTTTCTCATAATTTTAAAATAATCAATTCCAAAATTTTCATAGAAAATAGATAATTCACAGAAAGAAATGAGAGGATTCAATAAAAATGAAGAGTTCAAAATGGGTCGTTAGTGTAATATGCCTGATCATCGGGGTGGTACTATTCGTAGCAGATTTTACAAAATTTGTCTTTTCGATCGGAAAGATTGATGTGAGTATATATCCAGCCGCCTTCTTCACGCTCGTGGGCGTGACTCTGGGCATTAGAACCCTTCTAAAAAACAAAGCTGCTGATTAATCAGCAGCTTTCTCCCTTTATTCAGCCCTTTTCTATATATCAATCCCAATCCAGGCGCGGATTAAATTCCCTATTACGAATGAAAGCAGCGCCACACCAAGGCTGATGGACGCCATTTCCAAAAAACGCTTGCGGAAATTGTATCCTCGCACAACGGAAATATAATAATTAAATACCGCTATGATTAAAATTGCATTGAAAATGGTCCATGCCAAACTAATGTAATAATTCGTTGCCAGTAAATACGGAAGGATCAGCAAGACTACTGTAAAAACATACGCGATTCCGGTATAGAGAGCGGAACGGAGGGGATCTTGTCCAGACTCATCTGATTTTACAGATAAATACTCTGAGGCAGCCATGGATAATGACGCAGAGATGCCCGTGATCAGGCCAGCGAGCGCAATCAGATTTGTGTTCTGAAAGGCGAAGGTAAGCCCTGCCAGCGCTCCGGTCAATTCCACAAGCGCGTCATTCAGCCCAAGAACAACCGAGCCGGCATACTGCAGACTCTGCTCATCCAACATTTCAAGCAGTTCATCTTCGTGTTTCTCTTCATCGGCTAATACATCAGCTGTCTCCGGAATTGCCTTAAGCAAACTCTCGTACTCAATCTGAACTTTCTCCTCTCCCAGCTCCATTAAACGAATTCCGAAGGTCAATCCAAACAGCTTGGAAATCCAAAAGAAGAAGCGTATCTTCCATTTATTGGGGGCAATCTCTTGCCGGGTGTACTCTTTCCAGATCTTATAATGCTTGAACTCTTCACCCGCGATCCGCTTTAAGATCTTACTGTTATTCTTATCTTTTACAATTTTAGATAATCGATTATACGTATGATACCCGTTGATTTCTTCCTGCTGTAAACCAAGAAGTTGCCCATGTTGTACTTTTGTGATTTCCTTCATAATTAATTTTTTTTCCTCTCCTTGTTCTGATTAAGTTTATTACCTTGTTATAAGTATATTTGAAGTTATTCCTTTGGTTGATCACCGCGCGTGGCAAAGAAGGCAAATAAAATGCTCAGCAAATATAAGAAAAATAATGGCGCCATTAATATTGCCATATTGACCGGGTCCACTGTAGGAGTGATCATGGCTGCCAATATCGCAATAATAACGATCGCGTAGCGCCACCCTTTCACTAAGGATTTCACGGAAACAATTTGCAGTTTAGCAAGCGAGAACACAAGGATGGGAAACTGGAATCCGACCCCCAACCAAAAAATGAGACTCGTGATGAAATTGATATAGGAAGATAGACGCGGTTTAGTTTCAACTCCCAGGAACTGCAATAAGAAGGTCAGGGATGCCGGCAGCATTACAAAATAAGAAAATGCCGCACCAGCAAGGAATAAAATTGTTCCAAAAAAAACTGTTAGTATGACCCATTTTCTTTCAGTTATCTTAAGCCCTGGCATTATGAATGCCAGCAGCTCATACAGAAGGACCGGCATCGCAATCGCCACTCCGCTCAGCAGCGATACGCGCATAAATACCGCCACATTCTCAGTCACTTCGATAGACTGCAGGGCATCGATAGAGCCGGCTGGTTCTGCCAGCAGGCCAATGATGCGTTCTGCAAACAGGAAACTGCCTGCGGTTGCCGCTGCGAGAGCAATCAGTGCGATGAGAAGGCGATGTCGCAGCTCTTCCACATGGCCCCAAAACGGCATCACGGAATCTTGTGGATTTTCTAATGGGGTTTCCGTCTTCACGCTTCGTCCTCTTGTTGGGATGACTCGGTACTAGTCTCATTCCCCTCCAGTTTGTTGACCGGAGATATATTTGGCTGATGGGAATGGTTGATTTTATTAAGCGTTCCCCGAGTGGATCGGCGCAGGTCTTCGAGGTCCTTTTCAATGCCTGCTTCACGCGCTAATTTCTGGGGGAATTCCCGGATCTCCCGTGATGTATCCACAATATCATGCCATATCGGTGAGTGGATGATCTTCCGAATTGCCTTCCCCGCTTCACGCGCGCCGCTGACCATTCCCTTTGGGCCTAAAACGATCACCGCAATTACAGCGATCAGCAAAAGCTCAAGTGGTCCTATACCCAATAACTGCATCGAGCAATACTCTCAGTGTAAATACTTTATTCGTCTTGTTTTTTATCTGTATCTTCGCTACTGCCCTCTCCGGAAAGACCGTCCTTAAATTCCTTAATACCCTTTCCCATCTCACCAGCGATCTTTGTGATCCGTCCAGGGCCAAAGAGCAAGAGAACTATGACCAGAACAATTATAATTTCCCATCCGCTAAAACGCATATCAACTCCTGTAATCTAATATTCTATTTCTTGACAATAATATACCGCATATGCATAAAAAATAATATAAACATATAATATAAAATCCTGTGTTCAATGAGGATTTATTTCACGATATGAAAAATGAGTGTTCCTCTCTTGAACGCTAGATCCTTGTGTCGTGCAAGCCGGAGATCAAGCGACGTATGTTGCGAAAACTGAGAACAATGAATGAATTAGGGTTTTCTATAACAGCATAGAAGGATTGGATCTCCACTGAAATAGTAGATTTCACATTAGATATTGAACTTCTGCCAGTTTTTCCACACTTTAATAAGGAACCAGCAGTAAGTATATTACTGCTGGTTTTCATTTTATTCTTCAATTATTTGGTCAGGGTCAGAGATCAGAAGCTCCTCGACGTCCGCTGAGGTAGTGACCATCTCTGTGAAAACCCATCCGATGACGCCATCCAGGTTGATCAGCAGCCAATCCCCAGGTTCATTGCGTGAGAGACCAATAGCCTGCATACCTGGTTCCAAATGAGAAATGATATCAGCATTGAGATCCGGCTCGCTGCGTACATTCACCCTCTGTGTGCTTTCATTTCCCACGATAACACTGCCTTCCGTTGCTGGCGGGGCTGTAATACCGATGTCTGGTAATTCATCAGAAACCAATCCGGCGGAAGTAAGTAGTTTGTTAAACTCTCCAAGAACTACCTGCCACAGCACCTGACTGTTCTGAATGCCCGCATCCACATTTTCTTTGGTCTCGCCGCCCATAAAAAATGCCAGATAGTTAATCGTGGCATTCATATAGTTGAGTGAGGCGGTCTTGATGTCTTCTTCACAAACAGGAACATCCAACTTCTGCAGTTCTCGGCGGACAGCCTGCATTTCCATGATAGGTGAGATCAGTTCAGTTTGTGGAGTAAAGTTGGCCACATACGCGATATCCTGGAACTCGTTGACCAAATCTTGCACGTTTTCAACCTCATCTAATAAATTTTCAGCGGCACAGGGGTCCGGAGTAGCAGTGGGCATGGGTGTGGGCGGGATTGGCATAGGATCTCCCAGCGAAAAATTTTCTATCAATGAACAGGATGAAATGAACATAGCTATGATAGAAATAAATATCATTGCTTTTTTCATTGTTGCCCCTTCTTCCTGTGAATCACCAGTAATAATGTCACCATAAATTCACCAGTAATAATGTCACCA
>CAZBCD010000224.1:0-3809 GCA_964490205.1 uncultured Pelolinea sp.
TATTCAATGATCGGTAGCGTTCCGGGTGGTTGATAGCCCGGTAACGAATCCAGAATTTGCGTTTTGGAAGTGCCGCCAATGTTTGCGCGCACTTCTCCCAATTAGCATCTACTTTCTCCTCACGGATAGATAGATGCGGGATCAGGTTTGATCCGTGGATGTTGAAGGCGATTTTCTTTTGGCTGAAGAAATCACTGGCAGGGAAGATGTGCCGCGCCATCTTGCTGGCATCGTTATATCCGATCCGAAATGAAACCAGCGTTCCAGCAGTATTCAATACCGCTTCACGAATATCCGTTGTTAGTTGACTGAGGTATTGATTGGCCAGGATAAGCGACAGCGCGTACTTTCTGGCTTCGGAGAGGATGTCGGTGATATTTTCCGTTGTGTAATTTTGAAATTCATCCAGATAGAGATAAAAGGGTTTTCGGTGTTTGTTATGTACGCGTGACAATGCCGCTTTTTGCATCTGTGCCACAATGAATGCCCCGAGCAGCGCACTGGCATTTTCTCCCAGGATTCCTTTTGGGATGTTAACAAGTAGGATGCAATTGTCATCCATGGCTTGACGAAAATCAAGATTAGTTTTACCGCCCAATAAAGTGCGAATGTCCGGATCGTAAAGAAAGCCACCGATTTTGTTCAGCAGCGGCGCCACCCACTGTTTGACGCCACCGATTGAGGTGGGAAATTCGAGTTCAAAATAGGCGCGTGTCTCGTTGTTCTTGATCCTGGGGATATGGCCTGACCGGTAATCCGCATCCAGCAAGAATCTGGGTAATGCGGTGAGGGGCATTCGCAATTCTGCTAACGCAGCGAAGGTGTTACCCATCAGCCATGACATGCGCGGTGCACTCGCCATTTTTATTGACCAGATTTTCAAGATGATGTCCGTCAGGAACCAGGCCATCCGGATTGCAGAGTTGTTAGTTGCAGATACAAGCGGATTGATAGATACAGCCCATTTGGGATCGCAAGGATTGATGATGATCACACGTTTCCACACCTCTGAATGATTGGCTATCCGAGCGACCAGATGGTTAAAGAGATCTCCGTGGGGATCAATGATGCCGGTCCCATTCCCGGCCAGCACATCCTGCATAAACCACGATTCGATCAGGCGGGATTTGCCAGTTCCCGGCTGACCGATGATATAAACGCTGGTTTCGCGCTGAGACCTTCGCATCACCGAGTTGTTGGAATCAGGCCGTACAAATCGGCGCATATTCATGACAACTTCTCTCCAATATGAAGCCCCTGCGGCTCAAAGAAATCAGTCCAAAACAACGAAACTGCAGCACCGTGCAATCCAAATATCAAAGCTGCAATTACTGATAATCGGATACCAAAGATTAGAAAAATCAGGCATCCAACAGCCAATGAAAATAAACAGCAGATGATTATTCGCCCGGGTGCTTCAAGGATGTTGATCCCAGTGTTCTGTTGAATAAACGGATCCAACCGCGTGAGAAGTTGCTTGTAAGCCACATAGGCCCACTTGAGCAAAAAGCGGATGGCGCTTGCAAGCAATTCAACAAATGAAGGGATGCTGCGGACGATCAACGCAAAGGCGATGAAGAACATGCTGGCGCCGAGCAGGCAAATTGAGAAAATTGTTCTCATTTCCACCACCTCATGCTTGCCAGCGGTCTATCTCTATCCAGTATCCATCTTCGGTGACGGCAACCATGATTGGATCAAGCACCATCAAGAGTCCCAGAGGGAGGAGCGCTGTTCCCATAAGTAGAGTTCCAAGAACCCTAACGAAGATTTCGACTCCCTTGGAGAGATCAAAAGGCGTTCTTTGAATTTCGGGTTTAGAGACCGGCTCTGGTTTTGGAGCAGCTAATTGCATGGGTGCTTCGTGCACCACAACAAATCCCTGTGGACGGAGTCCCTGTGAATAAATGGTTTGGATGCGCCTAAATGTCCGCTGCGGAATTTCTGAAGAATCTTCCTGCGCAGGTACCAGCATCCAATCCTGAAGTCGTATCGGTTTTTCCAGCATGGGCGCTTTACCGATCAATTGTGGTCTCCACCCCATCAGATCCCCCAGTGCCAAAAATTGCTGCGCCTGGCTCTGTGAGATGCATTCTCCTGGGGTTTTTAAAATAAGTTGGGTATTTGATTGTCTTTTCATTTTGAACTCCTTTCAGTTGATTTGAAAACGCTGCAGGTAGCGGATAACCTGTGTGAGTGCCGTGCGGTAACCATAGCTGGCAACCCAGATCAATACTGGGACAATAAACAGAAGGATTGTGATTAGCGTGCTTTCAGGCAGTATCCAAATCAGAATCAGATATCCGAGAATCGAGAGGATGAAGATTATTAGCCTTCGATTTTGTCGGTTTACCCATCTCCTGAAGTTGAGGTTTTCGTACCGGTTGTGGTTTTCCATGTGTACTCCTTTCGTTTTTGGACCTAACTTTGATATACAATTTAGATAAAGTTTCTTGGTGCGCCCTTAGAATACAAAAAAACCGCTGAAAGCGGAATAGACTCAGGCATGAATTCTCCATAAAAAAGGGTTAAACCTGAGGATGATTTGTACAAAATATTTGGAGGGAAGATGGTGGATGAAGATGTTCTTGAAAGAATTAGAAGTTTAACCCACAGGCAAAAGCAAGTATTAGAAAGAATATGTAAAGGTATGCAATATAAAGATATTGCAGATGAATTTGTCCTTTCTGAAAACACAATTAAAACGCATGTGGGAAATCTTTACATTAAGCTTGGACTTGAACATTTACCACCCAATATTAGAAGAAATATTATTATCAGAACCTATTGTGAAGCATTAAAAGAATTTAAATCTATGAAGGATGAAAAAGTCTCTGACGAATTTGAGGAACCTGAAGAACCGGAACCTATTTCGGAAGAAATAATGGAGACTGTTGAAAATGACCAGAAGGCTTTGGTTTATGTTGAACCTGAAGTCATTGACGTGATTCCTCCTGTACAACCTAAAAAGAAAAGGCGACGCAGGAATAGATGGAAATGGATCCTGGCTTTAATCATCATTTTTCTTTTGGCTTTTGGAGGTTTCAAACTCTATGAATTTGTTACTGACTTCATAGGGTCGCTGCAGATTCAAGCTGCCCCAGTACAGGAGGAAGAACAAGAACCGGTTGCGCAGGTTCTCCCAACAAATACAACACAACCACCTGAACCAACTGCCAGACCTACAAATACGGTTATTGCCTCCACGAACACACTCCAACCAACTCCGCCACCTACTCCAGCAATACTATTTAGTGATGATTTTAGTGCTGGACTATCATCTGGCTGGCAGGTGGTATATGGGAATCCGCTTGTTGTCAATGACATGTTGACCACTGACCAAAATACATTGCTGATGATTGGTGATCCATCCTGGAAGAATTATTCAATTGAGTTTACTGCTGATCCAGGATTCTGCTGGTTATCACGAGCTGAGAATTGGGTATTGGTTCGTGCTGAGAACACGAATAATATGTATGCATACAAATGGGGAGAATGTGAGAGCTACTGGTTCATCGTAAAAAATGGTGTGTGGAATGAGGTTCCCCAATCCGACTACAACCCGGGATGGGAAACATCGAATTTCAGGATTGAAGTTGAGGGTGGATCAATGTCGGTGTATGGAAATGGATTGCTGGGATCATCCATCTTCGATAATACATATACTGAAGGAAGAATTGGGTTGATGATTGGTGAGAACACAACGCTGGATGATTTTGTTGTTCGCGAGATAGAGTAGAAAGAAAGGGTTTTGACGCACCTGACAGATAAGGTGCGGAAAAGATGTCAGGTGCGAAAAGCGTCGGGCG
>CAZBCD010000225.1:0-3794 GCA_964490205.1 uncultured Pelolinea sp.
AAATCTTTAAAAATGAAAATGCGATTTGGATTAAGTTTGAAGACCCTAATGTACAAATTCCTGAACGTGCTTTCAATTATGTAAATATCTGGAAAGGATTGGAAATAATCCCTAAATATGAACTAAACGGTGTTTCAGTTCCCGAGCAAGAACTTGATAAAACAGAACTTGTATCAATAGAAAACACTATTGAACTAGTTAGAAAGCAAGAATTGCAGATAGGGTTGGTTCAAGGAATTGTAACTATGCCTTTGCAAGAGGAAGGGTTCAAGCAATTGGAGTGGGTTATGGGATTTGACCAAAATCCCGTGGATGGAGTAATTGATTTCATGGGCGAGACAAATGAATGCTTTGAATTTAATGATTGTAATGCAAGGAAAGATTCACTATCCCCATATGTTGGAACAGGAGAAAGCCACAGAGGAATTGATATCGGAACATTGTCAGATATTAGAGGTATACCGATTTTTGCATCTCATCCTGGATATGTAACAACATTTGAAGGAACTTACGTTGTTGACGGAAAAAGAGCCTTATGTATAGCAATATCAGAAGATGAAAATTGGTCATTCGGAAAATCTAGTGGTATTACAACTTCATACCAACATCTTGATAATCTAGTAGTGGAAGATGGGGATTATGTAGAACGAGGTCAATTTCTGGGATTTGTAGGTGATACTGGAGGGGGATGGGTACATCTACATTTTGAAGCGTGGTATGGTTCTCCAATTAAATATGATGAGATTGAAGAATTTTATAACAAAGACTTTTATGCAATGAATCATGAAGAACATATTATTCCGGGGTTTAATGATATGAGTATTTGGACTGAATGGAATACACCTCATTATATTAACATTGAAACTAATTTCAATCAATATTTTGCTTATAAGCCAACTCCAACAGTTCTTCCGTCTTCAAAACTTGATTTAATAATTGATGGTAATAGTGAAGACTGGTCTTCAAATACACCATTAATTGAAAACAGTTCAAACAATTCCATTAATGATGGAGGGGAAGATCTCGTTTCGTATTATTCTGAAACTGACGAGAATTTCCTATTCATAATGATTAGTTCTCGTGAAAGAATGACATCAAAAGAAGCACAAATTGACGTTCTATTAGATATCGAACCAGAATTTAATTGTGATGGATCTGAAATTGGATTAACAATTCAGCAAGAAGCACTTCCCAGTTACTGGGATGCTACAAGTTGCATATCAGGCCAGAATCCTCATCAAATAATTGATGCGGAATTCAAGTGGGGAAATGTAATTGAAGTGAAGATTCCATTACATTATTTAGGCGATTTTGAATATATCGAGCCTGCGAAGATCCACTTGAATATCCATGGAGAATCTGGATGGTACACAGCAGATTCATTAGAATGAAAAAACATCTTTTACTGCTCTTCCTCCTAATTTTCATCTCTGCCTGCACTCCCGCACCTGCGCCTACGCCCACCGTCATCCCAACTCCCCTCCCCACTGCTACACCCCTCCCAGAACCCATCACCGGCACGATTTTCTGGGACGCTAATGGCTCCGGTTTGCAAGACGAAACCTCCTTCATCGTTCCTGATTTCGATCCTTCTGATTCTCCTTACTTCTTCGAGCTACTCACCGCAAACGGAACCGACATCTCTGCCTTTGTCGATGGTAAACTGGCGACCGTCCCTGAGCCGCCCATCCCCGGCATCGGCGTATGCCTGGGTGAGGTCTGCACTGAGACCGGAGCAGATGGGACCTTCACCCTCCAATCTGAAAAAGAACAGGATACCTACAACCTAAAGTTCACTGATCCCAACGCCGACGATCCCGCTCGCGCATTCCGCTACATCAACAAGTGGAACAGGTCGGTTGTTATTGAAAGTCACAAAGTAAACGACGTGATCGTCCCCGAGCAGCATCTGAATGACACTGAAATCATGTTGATTGAAATGAAATATGAAATAGATGTAGATACAAAGGTAGAAATTGGATTATTTCAAGGATTCTTGACTCTTCCTTTTCCTTCGGATATTTCTCCAATCCCAATTATATTCAACTATTTTGACATTATTGGAGTTAGATTGTTCGATAGCGAGCATAACTTTTACAATACTCAAGATTCAATTGTATTGAATTTTGATGGGAATTTTACTAAGCATTTTTCGCCAGACCCCTACTACAAAAATGCATCAATTTCTCCTGGTGTGGGAGATTCTCACAACGGTCTAGATTATTTTGTAGAAATAGGTAATTTTGTGCTTCTAGGTGACCCAAATTCAATAGTTTCATCTTTATACGAAGCGAATAATGGTGAATTACTAATTCAAGTAGCCTTTTATAATTCATCTCAAATAAGAAATCAATTTATGAGCACCTATGGACATCTAAGTAAAAGGATTATCAAATTAGAAGAAAACGTAATTAGAGGTCAAATAATTGCACTTTCTGGAAATACCGGAGGATCTGCAACAGGCAGATATCCTCAATTGCACTTTGATTTATTCGAGCATTCGAATAAAGGTTCATATCACTACGATCCTTTCAGATGTACAATCGATTTTGATCACTATCCCAATAACTATTGGGGTAGTGAATATTCTTTTTGGACTGTTGACAACATCCCTCAATTCCCACTGGTGGAGATTAATGAATAAAATTCGGCTTTCCATCAATATGCATATAGGGACTGAGGAGAAATGGTTTTTTTGGGTTTGACTCGATTTTCTTGAATTAAGGAATAGTCTTTTCCCCGCTGTTTGATCAATCTTTCCATGATAGTTTCTAGCTCATGTGATGAATGCCTCTTCTCTTTTAATTTCTCAGACCAAACACTAGCTAACCGGTCATCAGCTGTTTTGACAGTAAACTGACGCACCTTTTGTTTAGTCAGATGCTGGATAAAGCCTTCCCACTGCTCATGCAAGGGAGAATAAAGTGGATGTTGAATTGTGGTCTGTTTATTATGCTTGATCTGCTCTGGATCGACATAACCCAATATTCGTGATAACACCTCTGCATCCGCACGTGAGACGCGGAAAGAGATGATGGTTTGAGCGTTTCCTAAAGCTGTCTGAAGTCTAGGATTGAGCTGCGCGATGCTTTGATTTGCAAGGATCATGTGCAATCCAAACTTCCTCACCTGTGAAAGCATCTGGCTGAAGGTTTCTGCTGATCCTGGATGGCAGGCAAAATCCTGGAATTCATCAATATAGAGGTAATACGGTTTTCTTTCATCAGTGTTCATCCTGGCTCTGGAGAGTGCTGCCTGCTCAAATCCTGTCACGATCAGGGTTCCAAACAATCGCTTGGTCTCATCATCACATTCCCCCAGATCAACCAGAAGGATCTTGCCTGTATTCATGATCTTCTGGATATTGATACGATTCTCTTTCTGATTGAGCATATAGTAAAGATTAGGATTATCCGTAAGCGCATTGACCTTGTTGGTAGTGCTGCTGGTCATGCTGGAGCGTTCCCTCCCCCACCTATCAAATTCATTGTGAAAGAAAGCCTCACAGTCCTGTTTCACTTTTGGGTCTGGTATCTGTTCGATTAGTTCATTACGATAATCATCATCCGTAAGTAAGTTGTATAGGTCACACAATGTTTTCTCTGTTTCAATCAGGACAGCCAATCCTGCACGCATGATCTGCTGAAAGCGTGGGGGTTCCAGCAATGTACGAGACCAAGCTCGCATGAATGAAGAAATCACACGCTGGGCAACTTCGTATGTCTCAATCTGTGAATCCGGTTTTTTCAGCACATTAAACGGGATGATGTAATCCCTCCTGCGTGGTGATACAT
>CAZBCD010000226.1:0-3792 GCA_964490205.1 uncultured Pelolinea sp.
ATTGTGTCTCTTAGTTTTACGTCCTTTTCTGTCTCACAAGCTTTGACACGGTACATATGCGGGATTTTTTCATTGCTGAGGCGGCAGTCTCTTTTTTCCATACATTGGGACCTAAATGGTCGCCCCCAATCAATATGTGTTCAATGGGAAAACCGATTTGTTCAGCGAGATTTCTTAAATAGGAAGCAAAAACAGCAGGTGTCATGCCAGTATAACCACCGAATTGGTTGACCTGGTTGCAGGTGGATTCGATTAAGACTGCATTGCCAGAATCTTTGGCATACCGCAAAGAGGTTTCCAACACCTGGGGATTCGCTGAGCAGATGCTGGTGATCCCAACTGCTTCATTGTTTTTTTGTTTACGAATAATTTCATCAAGGTAACTCTTAATCCGATTCATATTAATTGATTGTGGTTTTTTAGTAATCTTAGTTAGTAAACACATCCACTTCTGATAGTATATAGTATTTGGTAAATAAAACCGCTTGTGCATCAACCAGTGTTGTTATACGGTGCATTCTCGCGGCAGTGGTGCCTAATATAAAATCACTCTCTACTTCAGGAATCAACTCAACCGCTTCTTTTTTTAATTAGTTTCTCCTATTGGAATTTACCCCGCTCTTGAATAGGCCAGATCGCCTCAAAATCATCGCGGCGCGTAACATAGTAGCTATCGTGAAGGTTCACGGTGGTGCACACGACTTGGCAGTAGTTCTACATGGTAACCGACCTGCAAGCTAACCACTGACGGATCAAGCTTGAGAATCCCATGCTCTTCATACAGGGCTTTCAGGGTCACACCGCTACGCGAAATTATTTTTAGAAGCCCATTATCAAGGGAAATCGACTTCATTCCAGAATCAATGATCGCTCTTTGGGGAGTTGGGATGCTGATTACGGTTGCCAATAGTTTGATAGATGGGATAAAAGGAAGATCCACTTGTTGGTATTCGCTATCCATGAAGAGATACGATCCAGCCTGTACCTCTGTTACAACCGGGTAAGCTCCTGTAATATCAAAGGAATCTGTCCCACCGGCGGTAATGATTTCCACGTCCAATCCAGACTGGCGAATCAGGTCAGCTGTAGTTGTCAATTCGGACATTGCCTGCTGTGTTTTTTGGCGGCGATGTTTCTGGTCCGCTTAGCTAAGTGCAGGCAGCGGCCCAATCGCTTTAAACTTGTGCTATTTACCAGAAATGGTATGAGAAAAGTGTGAATATCGCCAGACTCGCTGCCTTTGAGCCAATCCGTTGGGTGGACTATAATAAAATATGAGCCCAGCTATTTATTCGGGAGGTAATAAGTCGATTCCCCCTGAGCGAAAATGTGGGAGATCGGCACTTCGCTAAAAGATCAGGTTCTGGAGGAGTAATGAAAACAAAAGAAGAAATTGTTACCAACTGGCTTCCGCGTTATACTGGCACATCCCTGAAGGATTTTGGGAAATATATCCTGCTGGTCAACTTCGAAGATTATCTGAATATGTTCTCGGAGTGGTATAACGTCCCTGTCTGTGGAAGCGAAAAGCCCATGCCCAATGTTACTGCTGAAGGTATCACATTGATTGACTTTGGGATGGGTAGTGCCAACGCTGCCACGGTCATGGATTTGTTGAGAGCCATCCAACCTAACGCCGTTCTTTTTTTGGGTAAATGCGGTGGATTAAAAAAGAAAAATGACATCGGTGATCTGATTCTCCCGATTGCAGCCATCCGCGGCGAGGGAACCTCCAACGACTATTTTCCTCCCGAAGTTCCAGCCCTGCCAGCCTTCAATTTACAAAAAGCTATTTCGACCACCATCCGCAACCACAAACGGGATTATTGGACTGGTACAGTTTACACTACCAACAGGCGCGTCTGGGAGCACGATGAACAATTCAAGGAATACCTGCGGCGTATCCGGGCAATGGCAGTAGACATGGAAACAGCCACGCTTTTCAGCACTGGTTTTTATAATGAAATCCCAACCGGCGCGCTGCTCCTGATCTCAGATCAGCCGATGACTCCTGAAGGAATAAAAACGGCCGAGAGCGATAAAAAAGTCACGCAGGAATATTTGGATATGCACCTGAAAATAGGGGTTGATGCGCTTAAAGAATTAATTAATCATGGATTGACCGTTAAACATTTGTATTTCTAACGGCAATCCACAGACAGTTTATGCATATATTTTGCATTTTGCAGATAGAAGAGATGCATTACAAGAGTGGCAGGCAAAATACTAAAAGAAAACACAAAGCAGTTGCCTTTGGTAAACTTGCAAGCCGGTGCGTTGTGTTTTTGTTTTACTTGACAAAACTTGACAGTTTGAATACTTCCCTGCTTGATTCCTTCCCGGAAGGAGAATGGTCAGACAACTTCCTGCCTGAGGGATTATGCCAATAATTACCCCATTTTTAAAAAGACGCTCGCTTTCAAAGAACTCAGGTCAATATGGTTAGATCAAGCGTCCACGGCTTTCTGTTCGGCGATCGTTAGTGGACTTTCGAGTCCCTGCCATTCGTGGTATTGATATTCGATTTTGAGGAATTCCTAGTGAGATAAACCTACTTCCCTTTTATAACTGCACTAATTTTAAGCTCTTCTTTATTGATAATTCGCTGAATATTGGCGCGATGCAGGTAAAAACAGAGAATGGTCAGGCAAACGCTCGTGAGGGTGAAGATTATCGGATATCCTAATAAATGAGTCACAATGGGCAACGTGATAAAAATTGTGAATGAACCAGCAACAATATAATCAGCCGCCAACGCAGGAATGACCACCAGGAGCGTAAAAAGTACACCAAGTTTCCAGTTTACACCAAACATCATCCCCACCAGAGTGGCTACGCCTTTTCCACCACGAAATTTCATATAAAAAGGGAATATGTGTCCAATAATTGCCATTATGCCAGAGAGATAAGCTAAATCAGGGCTATTGGGATAGATCCACTTCACTACTAAAACGGCGAATACCCCCTTGAGAATATCTACTAAGCCGACAATGAAGCCGTATTTCAACCCCATAATGGTTGTGATATTTGAGGCTCCCGCATTACCAGAGCCGTGTTCGCGAATATCAATTTTCCCAACCATCTTGCTGAGAAAGTATGCGGATTGGATGCATCCGAAGGCATAGCCGATAAGAATGGTGATAATTGCTTGCTTGACCATTTATTTTCTCCTTGTGATGTCTTGGTTTACCTTTTGCCGTTCGCGGCTCATTGGGAAACCTTTCCGTGATAAATATTAAAAACCAATTTACTTCTCTAATTCTATCGCGTCTTTTTAAAAACAATAAAAATAGATACATAATCCACCTTGAATTACCATCCAAGTATCCTGTTTTAAAGGCTGCTAATTTCTGACTAGCAATCAGTAAAACAATCAACGTCGGGTATATAAAATTCATTGGATAATATTCAAAAAAGAGCAAAGGATTATTGAAACTTAAAAACCGATATGTCTGGGTAAAAGTGCTGCAAATCTATGAAAAAGCCACATTTATCATCCGCCTTTGGACAGATGGCGACCCACTTGATGAAAACTCCTGGCGCGGTACGGCTGAACACATAGGTAGCGGTCAATCCCACAAGTTTCAAAGACTAGATGAACTTAATGATTGGCTGCGTCAGGAGTTGGCATAGACTGAAGAAAACTAGGATCATAAAATTTTCAAATTTGCAGTATATTAGAATGCTCCTCAAATCACGAGTTGATGGACAACCAGAAAAATTTCGAATTGATAGTCATGAATATTTTTTAAGAAAACTTCGAATCAGCATACTATAAAGAATAAGTCAAGC
>CAZBCD010000227.1:0-3788 GCA_964490205.1 uncultured Pelolinea sp.
TTAATAATGACAGACGCCTTTCCATTGCCCGCCATCCTTTATCATGCCAAAACAGGTACTTGATGTGACGCCGTGCCACCACGCCATCATGGTTGTATATCATCTGCAGGATGGCACCATCCCGGTCTTGATATCTTAGATTTACTTTCGGTTTATTTTCCATTTTTTGCTCCATCAAAGCACTCTAACAAATTCAATCCCAAATTGGTATATCATTTCTCCTCTCAGGTTCAGATAATCCCAAAGTTTTCCCACCCGGATGTAACTTATTAAGTTTTTCTCGTTCCTTGATCTCTTCAAGAATTTTCTTGATCTCTACTCCATTCCGTTTCATCAGTTTTTGCCTGACGAGTGGAACGTAATAAGGATGAGGAAATAGCCCGCGATCGAAATTCTCAATACTCATCTCTCGCAGTTTTCCCTGAATATTCCCCTCACCCGGAGCTGGTCGTACAAGAAAATGAAACTTTTGCTGCTTACGAAAGAAGTAGCTCTGCATTAGTAATTGTTCTTCAATTGTGAATTCAAAAGTCTTATAGTCAATCTGAATCGGCACCCCTAAAATGGATCCGTAAATCGGTTCCACTTTCTTGATCCAATATGGTCTATATTCAAAATAGAGATCTGATAAATATCGGGCTGCATATGGGTCTGTTGTCACACCCAAAATTTGCGTACCCATTGTCATTAATGATTTGAATAGCCGTTCAGTTAGCTGGAACATTTCCTGGTGTGCAATAGTCAGCCACAAGCGGTAATTTCTTGCCAGCACATTTATTAATTCATCCATTTCGGACCCGAATAAGTCACTGGTCAGAGCTTGCAGTGAAAATAACGAGGTTAGCTCATCTATGATCAATCCAATGGGTTGATGCCTGCCTGCCCCACGGTGCTTCACAAAGTCAAGCAGATAATTGAATGCCCACACCATTTTGAACCGCCGTCGTTCTAAGTCGTGTTCATGGCGGAAATCAAGCAGTACTGTGATTCTTTTATTGACAACCTCGTTCCAGTCTATGCCCATTTGGTTTGATCCAAACATAGTTTTCATACTGTCATCTAAAGCGAAAATAGAAATTTTATTGAGGAAAGATCCAACCTTGCGGCTGCGATTCCCCTCACTTTCTTTGGATAACTGCAGCAGATGGTTTACTGCCGGGGTGAGTTCTGGATATTTCTGTTTTGCTTGCTCTAATCGTGAAATCCAATTCTGAGGATAAAGAATGAGGTTTTCTGCTTCTGAAATTTGTAATCCTAATGCGGAAATGATCATGCCAGTATATGTACCGATGCGCCATAATGCGTTCCATCCTTCTATTGAAGCAGTTTGAAGGTAAGGGTCAATTTTACGGATTACATCTAGGTAGCGCTGCGAGATTTCATATAAACTTTCCCCTCCGAAGCGATAAAAAAGCGGAAAGGGGATCACCCTTCCCGCTTTTCCGCTCATGTCCACATAAAGGACGCGCGACCATAACCTTTTCTGAATTATCGGCGGCATCCTGATCATTTTGTCGAGAAAATTATCTATCGTCGGACCATGCGGGTCAAAAATAACCTGCGGGATTCCGCGGATGAAATCTAACCATCCGATGATACGCCCCATCAGGCGACTCTTTCCCGACCCTTTTCCAGCCATCAAATGGATTCCCATGCTGCGTGCCGAATCCGAAATCCAGACCAGCTTCTTGAATAGCTTCCATGGAACTAAAGTATTGAGATAATCAGTTAGGTGATATTGCTTTGAATTATTCATCATTGTCTAATTCCTCGGCAAGGACAATGCCATTGAGATTTATTGGAGGTCGGGATGGTGGGGGTTGCTTTGGTATAAAAACCATCGGTGGTGTTATGCCTAGTTCTACAAAGCGCAGCTTCTCATAGGCAGTTTCAAAAACTTGGAATACACAAGTGTGGCCGTGAAGGCCTAAACGGTGGCGATGTGATTGCGGTACTATTCGTCGCCAATCAAAGAATTTATCAGTGAGCAAAATCTTGGCCTGGTTGATGCTGACCGCGTCCGGGTTTTCCAATACTTTCAATAATCTGTTCACCCATTCTTGAAAACGCAGCGCATACATGCAAATGGTATCGTCCGGCGGCTCCGGTATTTTCAATTCGCGAATGCTGTTCCAAATTGATAAGAATCTATCTTCGTAATTCATATTTTCTCCTAATCTGTTATCAATTTCGTAAATCTTTATGGTCACCATCAGACTGAGGCTGGCGGTTAATTTCATAGACAATTCGCGCTACACTAGCTTCGAACAAAGCAGTAGCATGCTGATCCATAACTTTGATTAACCGCTCGCTAAAGACCCGGCAATATTCATAGTGGGCAGACCCTTGTAATTTTTTATTCATATCTTCTCCTATCGAAACCATGTGCCCCAAAAACCTTTCGGTTCGCCTTCAAGCTGCGGCGGGCGGTGTACTTCTTGAGCAATTCGTTCCGCGCTGGCTTCCAGATATCCCAAGGTATGCCGCGCCATGGTTTGGATCAACCTTTTACTCATTGCATCACAGTATTCCTGGTGCGGTTTCCCCTGTGCTTCCTGGTTCATCTCGCTGATGGCTTGTACGCCGTTATAAAAGTCAACAAAAGCCTTCTGTTTCATCCCGACAACATGGTGGATGGCATATTCACCATAACCTGCCTCAGCATCAATGATCACTCGCCTCCTGATGGAATCCGTATTGATTTCCTTGATATCGCCTTTAGGAACCAGTTGGTTATTGGAATCAGGTAGCAGCGGATCATTTCTTGAACCGAAATTTGAATTAAGCGGTGGTAACCCTAAAATATTATCGTTAGACATTTTGAACCTCCATAAATTGAATTTGTTCAATCAATTGATTCATATACGCTTTGGATATCCGATCAATACGGAACTGATACCAATCAAATAAAGCCGCTGCCTTCAGTTCCGTTATCAAAGCAAGCGGCTTCCAGTCTTTCAATAAATTTCGCATTCCTTTTATTTGCGAGAGGCTATCTTTTGTTCTGATCCAAGCAGTTTCGCAAGCAATTGCTTTATCAAGCTTTTCGCCGAAACGTTCAACCTGCTGTGCAATTCTATTTAGATATAATTTTGCGGTTTGGTTCCCATCAACAGATTTCATCAATTTGGCATAAGGAATATCAGTGATTGCGGTGTTTATTACTCCGGCGGTATTTAGTGTGACCGTCGAAACTCTCTTCGCATAAACCGATGCGGCATTGATCAGCTGTATCGAGAGTTCAATGTTGCTGCTATTTACAAAATAATTGGTATTTTCCATTATTTTCCTTTCTATATTTGCACGGGACATTAGTACTATTTTTATAATGATCTCTATACTTGATTTGAAGTTTTTTGATGTATACAATGTTAGAAATAGGTAAAAAAATGTCATCCTTATTCAATGTATAAGAACATTATCCTTCCACCACAATTATTTAAAAGTAACTTAGTTACACCAATTTCTAGACGGGCATGGATACACGAGAATCGGTTGATAAAAAACGCAAGATTGAGGCTCTCGGCAAATATGTGCGAGACTTACGCGGCAGCCATTCTCAGGATTGGATGGCTAATCTAATCGGCGTCACCCCAAATTACATTTCAATGGTTGAAAAAGGGAAAAGGCAATTATCTCCCTATCGCATTTGCCTATTAGCAGTCCAGTTCAAAAAGGATATCTATGAGTTGGCAGAGATGACCGACCATCCACTTGACAAAATTCTCGCAAAATATAATGCTACTTACCTTTTACAGACAAATGTGAACAACTTGATCTGTCAATTG
>CAZBCD010000228.1:0-3775 GCA_964490205.1 uncultured Pelolinea sp.
ATTAAAGTTCCTTTATCTTGTCAATTTTGTCATTTGTTTTTCAACACCCTAAGAAAATGAATTTGACTATTCGTTGTACAATAATTTAAATACACCAGTGATGGCAATATTTATGAAAGAATATTCAGATATTGAGCCGTGTTACAAATTGAAAATTATTTATAATAATATTATCAATGAAAAAGAACTCTGGTTCGGCGGACATAACGTATTATTTAATACATGGGTTGAAAATAATCTATTAAATTCGATTCGGGAAGTGATAATTCAAAAAAGGTGAAAAATGAGTAAAAAAGCTGATCTTATTCTTACTAACGCAATTATTCTAACGATGAACAAATTACTCAATCAGTATAACCCGGGTGCAGTCGTAATTAAAGGCGACACAATTGTAGATGTTGGTTTAAGAGTAGACATTGAAAAAAAATACACGGCTGAAACCGTTTTTGATTGTTGGGGAAGAGTGCTGATGCCCGGGTTAATTAATACCCACACACACATTCCAATGACACTTCTTCGAGGGTTGGCGGACGACCTCCGGTTAGAAGTCTGGCTGCTTGGATATATCATGCCCGTGGAAAGAGAATATGTGTCAAAAGAATTTGTTGAGCTGGGCACAAAGATTGGCTGCGCAGAGCTCATCCGCACTGGTGTTACTTGCTTTAATGATATGTATTATTTTGAAGAGGTTGTTGCAAAAACTACTGCGGATATCGGTTTGCGTGCAATTTGTTCCCAGACTGTCTTGAAGTTCCCTACACCAGATGCGCAATCCTACGAAGAATCTATAGAGCTTACGCTTGGTTTGATTGAACGATATAAAAATCATCCACTGATCATACCTGCCGTTGCTCCGCATGCTGCTTACACATGCCCACCAGAAATTTTAAAAGCATGCACAGACCTGGCAGTTGAAAATGATATTCCTCTTCATATTCATATCTCTGAGACCGCTGAAGAAGTTGAAAATATGCGGAAACAAGAAGGAATGCCTGTAGTCCCTTATGTTAAAAAGCAAGGAGTATTTAAGGCAAAAACCATAGCAGCGCATTGTGTTCATATTGACGAAGGTGAAATGCGAACTTTAGAACATTCAAGTGTTGGTGTTGCACATAATCCTTCCTCCAATCTGAAACTTGCATCCGGCCTAGCACCTGTAAAACGCATGCTAGAGCTTGGACTAAAAGTAGGTATCGGAACGGATGGAACCGCCTCGAATAATGATCTGGATTTCTTTGAGGAAATTCGTTTGGCAACTTTTCTCGCCAAAGGGACAAGTGGTGATCCCACAGCTGTTCCTGCGGTTAAAACACTTGAAATGGCCACACGAATAGGCGCTGAGGCTCTGCATATTGGGGATATTACTGGATCCATTGAAAAAGGGAAACGCGCAGACCTAATCACTATCGATCTCTCCACACTGCATAATAGCCCACACTTTAGGCATAACATTAATGGCATTTATTCACAAATCGTTTATGCCGCAAAATCAACCGATGTGAATGATGTGATGGTAAATGGGAAATGGCTAATGAAGGATAAGACCATTCCTGGTTTGGATGAGGAATATCTTATTAAACAAAGCCAGGAATACGCAAAGGATATTGATGCTTTTATTCAAAAGCGCGAGAAGTCAGTTCTTTCCAAATTGATCGCGATCGGCGGCACAACTGAGGAAGAGAGCTTTGAAGTTCAAGCTAAAGTCTCAATTAAAAATCCAATCCCGATCATCGAAAAAATTGAGAGCGGGGAATTAGAAATAATTCGAACACGGCATTACCATGAATATGACATTTACTTTAACTTTTCGGAAGAAGAAGATGGCAGATTGCGTTTTAGAGAAGATCACTTCATTGAAAATGATGGGACAGTATCGCATGTACGGTCTCGTCTAACTTTGATTGGTCCTTCTCGTGAACATCAACATCCTCAAAAGGATGTCCTTCTTTCGAGAAGCAGATATCTTGCGCCAGCAGGCCAAAGTCTACGCTTCTATAAAGAGTATTTTAAACCAACTGGTGAAATTGAGATCGAAAAAGACCGTATGCGTTATTTGGTGAACTATGAAGGAGAGGAGTTCTTCATCAACATTGATGAATTAATCAAACCCAAACTGGGTTATTTCCTGGAAATTAAAGCGCGAACCTGGAGTCAGATTGATGCAGAGGAAAAATCCGATCTAATAATTAATCTAATTGAATATCTGGGCGTTTCTGCAGAGGAAAAGATCACAAAGGATTATCTTGAAATTGTTGGAAGATAATCTAAAAATGGGGAAGGTTAAAAACGGAACTATTCGGGTTTTATTTGCTTCCTCTGAAGCGGAACCATTCTACAAGGTGGGCGGGCTTGGAGACTATTCGGGCTCTTTACCCAACGCTTTAGCAAATCTATCTATAAAAAGTGGTGGCAAAATTGATATCCGGGTCGTTCTGCCCCTGCATGATCCATCAACAATTGATGCATTCTCCCTTTCAGAAGAATTTTCAATATCCTTCAATTCAAGATCAGGAAAAGTCACAGGGACTGTCTATTCAGTACTTTTCAACGGTATAACCTATTATTTCATCAGGCAAATAAAACCGGAGATCTTATCGACAGATGTGTATGATTCAAACCAATACACAAACGCTTTAAAGTTTGCTTTCTTTTCGTTAGCGTGTATTAACATGCTTACTCATCTAGATTGGCAGCCCGACATTGTGCATGCCAATGATTGGCATTCTGCTTTAATAATCCATCAATTGGGTTGTTTAAAAACCGTGAATGATAAAGGCAGAAAAATTAGAACTGCTTTAGCCATACATAATATGCCGTTTATGGGATCTGGGAGTGAGAAGATACTTCAAAATTTTGGGATAGATCCCATCTCTGTAAATACCATTCCAGAGTGGGCTCAGCATCTTCCATTACCGATGGGAATTGTGTCGACTGACAAGATTGTCGCTGTGTCTCCCACATACGCAGAAGAATTAAAAACTAATTATTTTGCGTATGGATTAGAAAATTATTTCATTGATAATGCAAAAAAATTAACTGGCATAATTAATGGCATTGACACACAACAATGGGATCCATTGACGGATAAATTTATTCTTCAAAACTTTTCTCTAAATTCGATCCATCAGAGGAATAGGAATAAATATGCTTTGATTGAGGAGTTGGGATTAGATACAAACACTGAATGCCCATTGCTCATCGTTATTTCACGGTTGGAAAATCAAAAGGGAATTGATCAAATATTAGATGCTCTTACCAGTATTACTAACCTTAATTGGAATGCAATTATCCTGGGTTCTGGTCATCATGGGTACGAACATGCATTCCGGGCACTTGAACGCGAACAACCGAGTAGGATACGGGCTTTTATTGAATATAATGCCATACTCGCAAGGAAGTTATATTCTTCGGGAGACATGATTCTTATGCCATCTATATATGAGCCGTGCGGCCTATCTCAAATGATTGCTATGCGATACGGTTGTGTTCCCATCGCCCATGCGGTAGGTGGATTGAAAGATTCGATCATCATAGAACCAGAAGAAAACCGAACGGGGTTCCTGTTTGACAATCCAACATCCTCTGATTTCATCACCTGTTTAAAGACCGCTTTTAATATACATCAGAAAAAAGATAGATGGAAAATGATTCAAATGAACGGTATGAAAATTGATTATTCATGGAACAGATCAGCAAAAAAATATGCGGATCTTTACGACGAATTATTAAGTGAATAGATAATCCCGATCGGAAATGGGATTCCCAAGATTGGGAG
>CAZBCD010000229.1:0-3755 GCA_964490205.1 uncultured Pelolinea sp.
AAAGTTGCACTTACTAGTTGAATTCAAGATATATTACAAAAATTACTGCTAAATTTCATTGTTCATGATGTGAAAATTTTTCTCAAAAAGTGCCTATTAATCGAATTGTATCATTCACACCATTAGCTGATTTACCTACGAAAAAATTGATGCTGCCTGAAGCGTGATCCAATGATTGGGTGTGTCTGGTCTAACAAGGAATGGACGCGTACGGCTCTTAAAGGGACTTCCACCTGTCCATGTGCCTTTCTTGGTCTGTTTGTCCATTAGCCATTTTAATGCTGGCGCTGCCTTTGGGTGGTCCAGTGTATTTAGTTCTTTTAATACTCGCAGTACGAATAAGATATCCGTGTGATAGAAAAGAGGAAAACTTAATTTGAACCACAGCGGATGAATTTGCTCTTGATAGGGATAATTTGCGGAGAGAAGATCATTATCCTCAATCAGAAATTGGATTCCCCGCTGAATTGCATATTCAACCTTCGCACTGCGCTTGTTTTCTGGTATCAGCGCCAAACCATTTAGATCTCTTACCACGGCCCACGCGCAGGGCAGATCATAGTTATATCTGCATTTTCCCAGGCGGAGGATATCTTTGCAGGTAACCTGGATCACATGCTGTACGGAAGGATCATCCAATCTCCCGCAATACAGCTGATAGCGCAGCCAGTTTCCCCAAAAACAACCAAATAATCCCTCTTCCTCATCTTTGTAACTGTATGGAAAAGAAGATAAATTTCTGTTCAGCAAGAAGGCTGACCCCTTCTGCATGGCGGGAAACTCTGGTGGGATGGCCAACTCTGTTAATAAAAACATCGTCCAATGGGAACTTCTGTACTTGGGTGAGTAATCATGGCGGCTGGAGACCCAGAATCCTTCCGGATCTTGTTTGGCGAAAATCGCCTTAACTGGATTGGAAGTAGGGATGAGGGAACGAACTGCCAAAACATCTGCATCATCTAATCGTCTATGCAGTAGTTCAGTTAATGTTAGATACCGAATTGAAGGAGTCTGACTGCTGAGCAGCCAGGTGATAGTTTCTTGTGGGATGGAAGTTTCGTTGGGAAAATATATTTCTTCCATCCCTTAATTATATATTAGCGCCTGCGGAAAATCGCATTAAGTAGGATGATAAAGCCAATCCCAATCAAAAATATTGGCCACATTGTACTTACATCGAGTGCTAACCCAAATGCGCTGCCAAAAATCAAGAATCCCATCGCGCTGATCGCGATAAGTATTAATCCACCTGTGTCAAAATGAGAGCGCTCGCGCGATAGTAAACCAGCAATGATAACACCTAAACCGACAAATCCGGGAATCAGTGTCCAGATATATGACCAGCTTGCCCAATCGTTTGTGGTTGCTTGATAATATAAAATTCCACCTATCCCGCCAAGCACACAACCTGGTATCGCTAATCCACCATTGCGTGTTAACAAAGCGGCTAATAAGAAGGCACCACCCAAGCCTATGATTATAAATGGCCAGGAAATATACCCAAAGATTTCAGGCATCAACTGTGCAGCGAGAAAAAACCCGCCTACCAAAATCAGGATTAATCCTCCAACCATACCTCGTCTATTTTCCATAATCAAAGAACCTCCAAAATTTAAATTATTTTTGCTATATCTTTTTTACGATAAATGCTGAAAATAGTTGCTTCAATATAAGAGCCAGGCTTATTGCCTGGTTTGATCTGGAATATATCTTTACACAGATCAATGAACACATTCTTATGATCTTTAATCAAATATGAATTGTAGGAAATGCCTTCTTCTTCGATTGGCTATAACTCCCCAAAGAGTCTTGTGGAAGTGCCATTGATGCCAATCCAGAAAATATTGGGTTTTATCTCAACAGGTCTCTTTGCTGCTCCTAATTTAAGTAACTATGATAATGAAAGACCAATAGAAAATTAATTAATCAGGAAGCAGTATATTCCCGATTTCTGATTATGAAAGTATTTTTAGTGAGGGTTGCCGTTCAATAGGCTGCCGATGATAATAGATGCGACTCCGGCAATGGCAGTTTTTATCCCGCTGATGATGAGATTTTCTTTAGAAATATTTCCAAGAAAAACGCCCAGCGCGAATAGTGTGGCCAGCGCTACACCCAACGTTGTGTAATATACGACCTGGATGTTCGGAAAGACTCCATGAATGAAAAAAGGAATTAATACAAGTAGCGCGGCTAAAAATGGGGAGATACCATCAACAATTGACACTGTAATTGCCGCGTAGCGCGACGCGCGGCCGATGCGGCTGTTGTTTAGATCTGTCAATGTGCTGTTGCTGAGTTCGTCCAGATCATGTTTGCGTTCAGCAGATTCTGTGAGATAGGATCCCCATAATCCCGAAATACCCATTGCAATGCTAGTGGATAAACCGGTTGTGATGACAATGTTTGGGTTTGCAACCCCGGCAGCCATATTTCCCATTAAAACGCCGATGATCGTCAAGATGCCATCAAAGGCATTCATCACAAAATAACGCCTGGCTATCTCCCCCACATTGGCAATGTCATTATATTGATTCGCCTGATCCATCAAACGGCGAATCGGATTTTTACTTTCGTCTTCCATATTGTTTTCTTAATTTGGGATTGATTAATTAACCTTGCAGGGTTTCCGCGTCATCAATGATCTCTTTCCCTGCGACAACTTCATCAATCGAATGGATCGATGCGCCCATATCCTTGATGAGTTCTTCAACCTTTTCGTAGTTGATGTTTTCACCTTCAATCGTGATCTTGGCATTCTCTACTTTCAGGTCAATTTCAGCAATGCTGATGTTGACCGAGGCGACACCATCAATAACACTGAGCATTTTTGCCATTTCAATAATGGTTGGTTCCATTGGCTTCAATGTATCCAGGACAACTCTTCGAATTTTTCCTATCATTATTTACTTGTTTTCTCCATGATTTTCATATCTTGTGGTGATTTATACCATAGAAAAGTAAGTGGCGGGTATGAAGTGAAGAGAAAATATCCAGGATTATCACTTAAAAGAATAAATGAATAAAATATACGATTCCATTTGCAATATTTCCAGGAGTATCATAATGATGAAACTAATCTATTCGCTTGCATTTTCTCTTGGTTTCACTGAGTGGAAACTGAAAGAAACGCCGGTGGAAATCTTCGAAACCGTAAAAGGTATGAAAAAAGGACATGCAATGGATTTGGGTTGTGATGAAGTGGAACATGCGGTTGCCCTGGTGAAAAAGAGATGGCAGGTTATTGGTGTGGATTTTGTGCGGGCAGCCATTGAAAACGCAAAAATCGCCGCTAAAAAATCGGGAGTCGCTAAAAAAACAATATTCCTTGTTGGGGATGTTGCCCGGTTGGAAAAATTGAAGCTTCTAGAATATGATTTTGCGTTTGATATTGGCTGCTTTCATTTGCTAGATGAAGGTGATCAGGAAACCTATATTACCGGTATCTCTCATGTTTTGAAAAGGAACGCAGTCCTTCTTCTGTATGCTTTCTCTCCCAGAAAACAAAGCGGGAGAGAAGTTGGCTTTTATCCCGCAGAACTGGAGGAAAAATTCTCCATGTTTTTCACCTTCCAAGAACATACCGAAAGAATTTACTGGCGGTTTCCAGCCAATTGATATTGGTTTAGGCGAAAATGATTTTACTGAAATGAATAATATAACTGTTAAAATAATTTGGTTGGATAACTAGCTACTGAAGGGGTGCTGAACCCCAAAATTAGCACCACCCGTAAATGTGTGAAATCTCCTCAAAA
>CAZBCD010000230.1:0-3707 GCA_964490205.1 uncultured Pelolinea sp.
CACAGCGTTTCCTGAGGGCAAACTCGCCCACAAATGGCTGGCAAGAAATTATCGTTCAAGATCACATCCGCCGCACCTAAAAGATCCCCTTCAATGATACAGGAAAGAAATTCAGGAATATGCACATTCACCGGGCAGCCCTTTGTACAGGGCGCGTCTTTACATTGAAGGCAGCGCTGCGCTTCTTTTTGCGCAACTTGGAGAGAATACCCTAGATTTACCTCATCGAAATTCTCAACCCGCTCCTCCGGCAGCTGAGATGGCATCGGATGGCGTTCAATCTTCATACGTTCTTTGAGAGGAAGCTCATTCATTTGTTACACTTTTTTCAATGTGCGCGTCTAAGCGGCAGGCATGTTCTTTTTCTTTTTCAATATTCCGATAAGCGTTATTACGCCGAATGAGACTTTCGAAATCCACCTGATGGGCATCAAACTCCGGACCATCCACACACACAAAGACGATTTTGCCGTCAACCACCGCTCGGCATCCTCCGCACATTCCGATCCCATCCACCATGATCGGGTTCAGGCTTACGATCGTCGGGGTTTCATGTTCACGGGTGATATCCGCGATGATGCGCATCATCACTATCGGACCAGCCGTGATGACGCGGTCAAAAGTCTTTCCCTGCTCATACAGTTCAATCAGCTGTTGGGTGACAAATCCTTTTTTTCCATAGGAGCCGTCATCCGTCATGACATACACTTCTTCAGAGATCGCCCGGAAATCATCTTCTAAGATCATGAAATCCTTATTACGAGCACCAATAATGGAAACGATCTGGTTGCCTGCATTTTTCAACGATTCCGCTACCGCGAAGCACACTGCAGTGCCTACTCCCCCGCCAACGATCGCAACTGTACCGAAGGAGTCAATTTGTGACGGATGCCCTAACGGGCCAAGCAGGTCGGCGATAGCGTCCCCTACTTTTAAACCGCATAACTGTTTGGTGGACAAACCAATCGCTTTGACCACCAGCGTGATCACTCCATTTTCAACATCTGCCCGCATAATGGTCAGAGGAACACGTTCGCTGGTCTCCAGAGGACGCAGAACTATGAATTGGCCAGCGAGGAACTTCTTCGCGACCAACGGCGCGTAGACTTCAAATTGATAAATATCCGGCGATATTTTCTTTTTATCTCTAATTTCAAACATAAATTCACCGGAACAAGTATAAACGATTTAACTATTATTCTTTTAAATTTGGCATGGTCTTATCAAGTATGCGGAATAGATGATTATGAAGAATCATTGATAATCGTCGACGGATCCAATTGCAGGCTCTGTAGTTCTTCTATTTTTCACTTTAGCCTGCGTGGTTTCCTTATCTCCAAAGGCCTCGGTTGATGATGAAATATCATTGGATAATCAGCATCAAATTGAAAGGCCCCGTAGAAACGGTCAAGATAGCCAACTCTGAACCAGCAGTTTTTACTTTTTCTTAGAGTCTGTCCTGCAAGGAAATAAACATCACAGATGTGTTGTTCAACTAACAATGACAATCCAAACTACCAGATGTTCAACGTTTGTCATATTACGATCCATTGTATATAAATGAAGGGCAGCACCGGTCGCTGCCCTTCATAATTAATTGGATGCGATCTGTTAAACTTTACCGGATGCCACCAATTGGGCAAAATACTCAAATGAGCGGTTGAAAGTACGCTCCGCTTCATCTGGAAAACAGCAGGCCGGCAGTTCACGCATGCGCAGGTGGTAGCTGATGCAATCACAGCAGATTCCCTTCCTCGCGCACGGTTCATAGGTACAGTTGCAATTTTGCAGATTGGATGATTGCTTACATTCCATAATGACCTCCTTGATTTCCTAAAAATGTTATCCGGCAAGGAATAATTTTATAGCATAAAAAATTTGGGTCAAGAAAAATTCTTTTACATTCATTGCACCATCGGGATGAGCGCTTTGATTCTTTCCACTGAACCCATATGGAATAATTAGATGACAAAGGTTGATACTGCCTTTTCCATCCAGCACATATTCGCTTCATTATCCCCGATCAAAAGTAATGTTATTCTTTCAACAATGAGTACTGTTCATCTATAAATATTTTCCAGCCCGAATAGGCGTCTTTTACCTGGTATAAAGCGATATCAGCCGCTTTCATCAACTGCTCCATTTGTGTGCCGTGATCGGGATAAATGCTCGCACCTATGCTGGCAGTCACCTGGACTTGCTTTCCATCGATCAAGATCTCGGGTTTCAGGGACTGGGTTAATTTTTCCATTACGCGCATCAGGTCCTTATTATTGTTTATTCCCTCCGCGAGCACCGTGAATTCATCCCCTCCTACACGGGCGCATGTATCACTGCTGCGAACAGCTTCAGACAAGCGCCAGGCAATTTCAATCAGCACCTTATCTCCGAATGGGTGTCCGTGGACGTCATTGACGCGCTTAAACTTGTCCAGATCAATCGCAACGATGCCGAACTTTTTTTTGCTCCGCTCAGCTCGGGCAACAGCTAAAGCAAAGCGATCTTCCAGTAGCATGCGGTTGGGCAGATTGGTCAGGTAATCATGTGATGCCAGATACATTAACCTGGTTTCTATGTCCTTTCGTGCTACAGCGGCCCCGAGGATCTTCGCGGCTGTCTTTAGCGCATCCACTTCAACGGATGACCATTTCTTATCATAAACACATTGATCATAACCGATGAACCCCCACAACATCTGGTCTGCAAATATCGGGACCAATGTCAGCGATTGGACCTCCATCTTTATCAAATAGGCTTGTTCTTCCGATGGCAGTTCCAGCACGCTACCGCAGATGATCTCTCCTCTTTTAAACATTTCCAACCAACGTCGGAAGCCGGACACCTGATAATCGATTTCATTGGCTTCCGAAAAACCTTTCACCTGCTGAGCTCCATCCGCGATCCATTCCGCCTTCAGCACAGATATCAGGCCGATCTCCTGGTGCATTTCATTTTTATAGATATAAACCCTATCCGACTGCGTCACGCCCCCTAAATGCGCCAAAACTTCATTAATGCGGGATTCCCAATCTTGCTTTGAAAGAAACACCTCCGCCGCGTAATTGACCGCCTGCAAGATCGTGTCCCGCGTACGCAGCTCATTTTCAACACGTTTTTGCTCAATCGCGGCAGGGATGATCTGCGTGAGTGATATCTCATCAACATGATCTGGGTGAATCACATGGTGAACACCTTTTCTCATCAAGGTCTGCGAGGTGCGACCATCAGCCGTCATGATCAATATCACAGGTATATGTGGGTGATTTTCTTGTATATAATCCAAAGAAGCGTCTATCGTTTCCCCTGTATTTATATGCATCAGGACGAGGCATGGTTCGCCTTCTAATAAAATATTCTTCGCTTTGTGAATAGAAGGAAAACGGACAAATTCAAAATCTGGTAATTCGCACTGCTCCAGCAGGGCAGAGATGCGAATTTTTCTAATCCGATCCTGCCCAATCAGGATTATCTTTCGACCCATGAGCCGCAGCCCCGTAATATATCTCTATGTTTGATGATATGCATAGATAAAATAAACCGCCGCATTTATTTTACAACCTCCGAACCATTTATATGCTGAAAGATAATAACTCTTTCAGAGTGTGTTTTAATTTATTATACTTATTTTTAGAATTAATACAAATATCTTTACATAGGGTGTTGAAAAACAAATGACAAAATTGACAAGATAAAGGAACTTTAATACA
>CAZBCD010000231.1:0-3693 GCA_964490205.1 uncultured Pelolinea sp.
TCTTCGACAAGATTTTTTCGAAGATTATTTTTTCTTTTGTCGGTCTTCGGTATAAAATTTTATACACTGAATTTAGCGCAAAGATGATGAAGCAAAAACAATTAGTTATGTATTTACATTTTTTCTGATCTAAAGAGTGTAGTATCGTTGATTAAGTTCAACGGACAGTCTTTACAAATTCTGTGAATCGAATTGCATGAGGAGAAACCAATGAAAAATAAAATCCTGATGATTGGAATTTTGACCTTTTTCCTCACTGCATGCAATCTGCCCTTAACGCCAACCCCTGGCAATAAGCCAATCAAACCTTCGATCCCTACAGAAGGTGCACCAGCTCAGCCACCGGGTGGAATAGATGCCGGCAATATGACTTATCTGGTTACCAACCCGAACAGCGGCGCAGAATTGTATGCCGCTGTTTTTTACCCGGAAACCTGGGATGGAGAAAGCAAGCTGCCGGCGTTGGTGCTGGTGCCAGGCGGGAGCGGCGATAGTGGAAGTTTTCTGCGCAGAAACCAATCCGGCGCTTCTACAGTGACGACAGTCAATGATGCTGGTTATATTGCCTTAATATTTGATCCTGATGGTCGTGGAAGCAGTCAAGGAGCCGAAGATTACAACGGCTTTACCCAACAGGATGGATTGGCTGAGGTGATCCTCAGCGCATCAACCTGGCCCGGAGTTGATCCTGATAACATCGGCCTGGCGACTTTTTCTTACGGTATCACCATGGGGGCAGGTGCGTTAGCACGATATCCGCATCTGCCGGTCAAGTTCCTGATTGACTGGGAAGGCCCGGCGAACCGAGATGATACGGGCGGCTGCGATGCGTCTGAATTGGGTCACTTGAAGGAAGTAGCTTACTGCGATGATGAATCCTTTTGGAAAGAGCGAGAAGCAAGCACTTTTATCAGCGAGATTGAAGTGCCCTATCAGCGCTTGCAATCGGAAAATGATCATGTGCAACCCGATAATTTTCATGCCATACTGATGGTCAACAATGCTGTCAATGGGGGAGCTCCATGGGTACGTTTAAATCGAGATACGCCAAATAAGACATATACCCCAGAAAATTCGCCGGCCATGATCCCCGAGCGCATGGATCGCCAAGTGGATACTCTGGTCGTGGAACACGCCCGAGAATTGTTCGAACGATAATAATTGGAGGAAAAAATGAAACAGCTAAAGCTCGTAGTTTCTTGTCTGATATTGATCAGCATTGCCTGCACGCTTGGTGTTCCAAGTGATGATATTGCGACGGTAACTCAAAAGCCGCCCTCCAGGGACGACAGCCCATGTGGGGACAATGTCTGTGAAGGGCCGGAGAACCCTCAAAATTGCCCGCAAGATTGCGCACAGGGGCTTGGTGCGGACGAAAATTCAGGCGCGCTCTATTTGGGTATCATGGTGCACCTCGAAGGCTGGAAGGATGGCGAAGATCAGGCCAAGTTCGAACAACATAGTAAATTAGTGCGTGAATATGCAGACCTCTTCGAAAAGTACGGTGCGAAATTGACCTGGGAAAGCAAGGAAGTCACTGAAGGAGTCATCAATTGGGGAGATAATGTCCTGCTGGAAATGGAGGGGCGCGGCCATGGGATCGGCGTGCATGCCGATATTGGGGGACAAAAAACTTATAACTGCGGCCGCTTTGTGGATGACCTGCGAAAAGAAAAAGAACAGCTCGAATCCCTGAGCGTGTACGTTCGACATGTTTCTGGTGTGGTTTCGCATTGCGATTGGGTCAGTGCCACTGTCAAAGCTGGCTATCAATTCACCACTGGCCAGGTTGCCTATTCGGTCATGTCCATGCCGGTGGAAGATCGCCCGGCGGAGTATCGCAACTGCCAGAGTCCCTCCGCTTGTCACGACACTTTTCCTACCGATCTGGCGGATCGCATGCATCCCTGGCGCATGGACAGCGGTGAGAACTGGCTGACTCACGATCCAAACGGGAAACTGGTGATGCTGGCCTCCAGCGGGGGATTGACCTGTATGGAGGAAGAGGCATTGGGGATTAAACCCTGCGGAGAATTTTCACAAGCTGACCTGGATTATTTCTTTGAAGAATTGGAGCGCGCCATTTCACTTTCACAGCTTGATCAGGTGAATATATATTATTTAAGTTGGAGTATTGGATCTCCGCTTGACGAGCAGTTATTGGAAACCTGGCTCCAAGGCATTGTGCCTTATTTAGACTCTGGACAGGTGGAGTGGAAAACGCTTCCGGAAATGTACGATGCTTATGTTCAATGGGAATCTAATCAATGAGCATAGCGTTAATGTAGACAGCTTAAAATTATTCAGGCAAACAGAAAATTGTAGGTAAATGCGCCCATGACAGATGTCATGGGCGTGCCTGCAAGTTGCATGGGTAATATGAACGAGAAATGACAGGGGACACTCACGAATTTTCAAAAAAAACTCTAAACTAAGGCTAGAAATGGAACTGAAAAGATTGTAGCTGGTCCCCTGCACCCTGACGCGGGAATAGCGTTATATGTTTATTTATTCTTTTGGCAGTTACTGTTTCTGCTATTCTAATCATTGGCTGCGCTAAAGAACAGCCAGTTGAAGAAACACCAGAAGAAGAAACTGAAGGATACAGAATCATCTTCCAAAGTGTAAGAGACGCATCTCCTAATGATCCAGATGTTCAGGCCAACCCGCTCAAATACTTTGAGCTATATACTATGAAAATGGATGGCTCAGATATTAAAAGGATCACAAACAATCAGGACTGGGAAACTCATGCAGAGGTTTCTCCTGACGGAAAAAAAGTATTGTTCAGCATTCTTGAAGGAAGCGATTCAATGGAAGACATGGATTCGAGATGGGAAATTGCAGTCATGGACATTGATGGTAATAATATGGAATTATTAACAAACAACAACTATTTTGATAAGGGATCTGACTGGAACCATGACGGCACAAAAATAGTATATATTTCCGATACAGCAGAGAGAACCAATGAAGATATTGATAATAATGTTCTAATGCAATATGACCTTTATGTTATGGATGCAGATGGGACAGGCAGGAAAAAGTTGACTGATGCAAAATCAGGTGAGGTTTATGCAGATCCGGCTTTCTCATATAATGAACCAAGCAAGATTGTTTATGTCAAGCTGGTGGGATTATCTGAAATAACAGATCTCTATATAATGGACGCAGATGGCCAGAACAAGAGGATGATATTCGAGCATAATGAAGAGATTATAGCAATCAACGATCCAATGTTTTCCAGAGACGGCTCAAAAATAATTTTCATGGGACAACTTGATGAATCTGGAAATCACGGCATTCCCATAGTAAACATATTCACTATAAATATCGATGGAACTGATCTGAAAAGAATAACGCAAAATGATGGAGAATCAGATGTCCTGCCCCATTATTCTCCAGATGGAAATCTGCTTACTTATTATACATACTTTTGGAAGAATGGTGTACATAACCACCAGATCAGAACAGCAAACGCTGATGGAAGCAATGAAAAAACAATCTCCTCATTCCCTTGGGAAGCAGCGCCATCTTGGATTCCTTAAAAATGAAACTAAGAACAATAATTATTCTTTTGGCAGTTACTGTTTCTGCTATTCTAATCATTGGCTGCGTTCAAGAAGTAAAAAAAGAAGATGTCATTCACCAGTGAATATGTCACCCTAATCCACCAATGAAAATGTCACCCCG
>CAZBCD010000232.1:0-3665 GCA_964490205.1 uncultured Pelolinea sp.
AGACCACACTATTTACATTGCTAAGTGGTACTAAAAATGGGGTGCACCTCAGTATTGTTATGGGTAAACTCAGGTGAAACAATTCATTGGTGAAGAAATCAATGTGGAATTTGACAAGGAATTCTTTTTAGAGAAGAAACCGCCTTGCCCAATCTCCTTTAAATGGAGGGAAAAAACATTTGGTGTTAATGAATTGATTTCCTCCTGGTTTGATTATGAGCGTAAAGGAAAAAAAGCAAGAAATATGCGCATAACGCACTTAGCAAGGGCAAGAAAAAAAGGATCATGGGGTGTTGGGAGATTCTATTTTAAAGTAAAAGATGAATTTGGAAAAATAATTGTGATTTATTATGATAGATCACCTAAAAATGTTTTTGATAAAAAAGGGAGATGGATTCTTTTCAGTATCGAAAAGACTTAAGAGGTCTAATGAGAATTGATAAAAAATGGAGAAAATAATACCTTTTTTAATGATCGGAATGGTGAGCAGGTTGAAATATTTATTGAGTAACTTCTATGACGCATAAAACCCCGCTGAATTGGAAAAGAACTTTTTTTCTGTTTGGGTTGGGCAGGCCTTTAGCTTGTTGGGAAGTGCTGGATTCAATTCTCATTGATCTGGTATCTTACGGAAAGAACCGGTTCTGTCTCTGTGCTTGCCGCTGCTTCTTTTGTGGCTCTCCTCCCCCGCGTTTTCCTCTCTCCAATTTCTGGAGCACTTGTTGACCGTTGGAACCGTCAGAAGGTGATGATTTACGCAGATGCGTTGATTGGTGCAGCGACAATGATTCTGGCGGGCGTTTTTTGGCTAGAGTATATTCAAGTTTGGCATATCTATGTAATCTTATTCATTCGTGCGCTGGGAAGCGGGTTTCATTGGCCTGCTATGCAAGCATCCACGTCGCTTCTGGTTCCAAAGGATCAACTGGCAAGGATCTCTGGTATGAATCAAACATTACGAGGATCAATGGGAATTGCGGCCCCTTTGCTAGCAGCTTTGATGTTGGAGATATTCCCAATCTATGGAATCTTATCCATCGATGTAATAACCGCGATCATTGCTATTTCTCCGCTTCTTTTTGTATCGATACCACAAGTGAATCATGCTGTTGAAAAAATCACTGGATTATCTCATATCTGGGATGATATCAAAGCGGGGTTTAAATTCTTGGTTGGTTGGCGGGGATTGCTGTATTTAACGCTTGCGGCTACAGTTTTAAACTTCTTGTTGTATCCAGGCTTTACATTCACCCCTTTATTGGTAACTGACCATTTTGGAAAAGGTGTGATTGAGCTGAGCATGATTGAATCAGCTTTCGGCATTGGGATGATTATTGGTGGTCTGGTACTGAGTGCGTGGGGTGGTTTCAAGCGAAATATATATACCATACTCACCGGCATTATAGGTTTAGCGGTCGGAACTGGTTTAATCGCATTGGCTCCTTCAAATCATTTCATGCTTGCGGTTTTTGGTATGTCGTTAGCGGGTTTCATGAATCCTATCGCAAATGGGCCAATATTCGCGATTATGCAGACTCATGTTGAACCCGAGATGCAAGGCAGGGTTTTTTCTCTCCTGGAAAGTATGGTCTCAGCTATGATGCCGATCAGTATGGTTGTAGCCGCGCCGGTAGCAGAATTAGTGGGTATTCGCGGTTGGTTGGCGTTTGGGACTATTGGCTGCTTTGCAATCGGATTGACCGGTTTTTTCACACCTTCTTTGGTGCATATTGAAGATAATCGCGATAAATATATATAGCGAGTTAGCTTAGCAAATAACCTGATCCAACCAGTGCGATAGCTATAGCAAGAATTATTGCTGCTACCAGAAATATTTTTTTGTTTTCCCTAATGACCACATTCTCGCCAAACAGATTCTCGGAAATCCCAAAACTGGGACCCGCAAACCAGGCATAAAGGAAACCTCCTGCTAATCCTCCCAGATGCCCCCAATTATCTATACCGGGCGATAGACCCAGAAATAAATTTACTGCAACCATGAAAAGAACATTAGTTAATAGGGGTTTTGCAGCGCTACCAAGCAGGTACCTGTTCTTGTAGATATACACTCCCTGGGCAGCAATCAGCCCGAAAATCGCAGTAGACGCACCTAAAGATACATAGGATGAGCAAAGGAAAGAGAAGACATTTCCGAAAATAGCACTTATTGCATATAAAAGAATGAATGATATGCTCCCATACTTCCTTTCAAGAGATGGGCCGAACGAATAAAGGGCATACATGTTGAAGCCTAGGTGAACGATTGATCCGTGTAAAAATGCTGGTGTTAGAAAGCGCCAGATTTCTCCTTGTAGAATGAATTGGTTAATTTTTGCCCCATAGAGGAGAAGTAAATCATAGCCAAATAGCCATTCAGTGATATTTTGTAAACCAAAGAAAATTATTGATAATGCAATCAGCACATAGGAAAAAGGTAATTTTGCTTTCATTTTCAAGGGGGTTATAAGTTGATCTCGCGCTTATCGGTTTTATGGTGCTCTGCAGTAATAATTGCTTCTATGATCTCAACAGTTTTTGACAACTTGTTTTGTTCGTTTACTACTATATAGTCAAATAAGAATGCTTTTGCTAATTCAGCCCGAACTGTTTTGATCCGCATACCCAGATCTTTTTCTTTGCTTAATCGCCTCCCCCTTAATCTTTTATACCAATCTTCCTGGTTTGAAGGAATAAGGAATATCAGAATTGAGTGGGGATAAAGAGTTTTTATTTTTTCCGCGCCCTGCACATCTAATCGAAAGATAATATCCTTATTGGTTTTGATTGCTTTCCTTACTTCCGATTTAGGTGGCCCCTTATAATCCTGATAAACCTTGGAATATTCAATGAGTTCGTCATTACGGATCATCTCTTCGAATTTCTCCCTAGAAACAAAGAAATAATCCACACCCTCCACTTCATCTGGTCTGGGTTTTCTGGTGTTCGCAGTCACAACATGATGAAGTGGCAGACCGCCATTTTTTAATGCTCTTAAGACTGAATCTTTTCCAACACCTGAAGGACCTGAAAGGATGATCATTAGAGGTGTGTCTTTTACTATATGAAAATTAACTTCTGAATTTTTCAATTGAACCTTACTAAATTTTTAATCGATATTATTTGATTATAACGGATATATACGGATATGAAATTGGATAAGGAATATGTCATTACGATAAGGAGAATTCAGAAGGTTCTTGCCGCTAATCGTAATTGGGAATAACAGTACATCCAGCTTATCTTTCTAATGAAAATCGCCAGGGATGTTTGCCGCGCGCGAAAAAGGCGCACATCATCCCCAACCGGATCTTTCCCCGCTGCGCTGAATGGTTCATCGGCATAAGCGCCGTGGAAAGCAAAATATGCCTGATTTAATTTCCTGATCTGATACCCATTTTTCCAGAAGTACAACCGCTGCAATTCCATGAATTTTTCCGCTTCATCAATCCTTCCTTCCGCGAGCAAATCATCTACTTTATTTCTTGTCTGGTACATTTCTTTTGAAAAATCGAAGCTTTGCATTTGAAATGGCTTTATGGTGGGGACTGAAGCTTGGAAAGTTTTGGGTAGGATCGGAGTAATTTCGATGAGGTCGGGATAAAAGGCTTCAACCACTGCTTGGCTGATCTCGTTGCCGGCAATAGATGCAGTTGTTTCATTCATTG
>CAZBCD010000233.1:0-3642 GCA_964490205.1 uncultured Pelolinea sp.
TCCTTCGTTATTTCCTCTTTTCGCCATTTCCTTTACTCCTTTCTTACTTTGAGTTTCAGGAAAGGCGACTCTTCAATTTGATGCTCTATCCATTTGTTAATGTCCTGATTCCCCCGCCCACAATGCACCTGATTGCGTGAACTGTTTATACAATGAAGCTCTGAAAAAATCAAGACAAATGGATTCAAAATGATCCTCTAAGAGTGGATCGGATAGGTATCAGCTTCAGTTCGATTGCCTTCGATGAATCTGTTCAGATCATCATTGTGTATCCGCACAGCCTGATTGATGCGGATAGAAGGAATCTTGCCTGTATGAATCAGGCGATAAACCAAAGACCTGCTGATATTCAAAATCCTTGCCACTTCGCTTGCCTTTAGTAAGCGTTCTGTTTCTTGTATGGTGGTAATTGTCTTTTGCATAAGTTTCACTCCTTTTTTGGTAATAGTGTCTGTTTGTGATCTTGCCCACTCACAGACCAAATCGGTTCTAAAAAGATATTATTTGTAAAAAATTCTGATAAGGTCATAAAAAAGAAAAGGGAACTATTTTTGCCTGCTTTTTCATGGGTTTGATGCATCAAGTTACCCATGCGGATATCACTGGTAGTGATGATCAGCCAACGTCCTGCATTGCTCCCAAATCGGTTCTTGTATTCTTTACTGTGGATATAGGCAGCCCCTGCTGCCGCTTTTTCAATCCCAAAACTGGGATTGTCGTGGGTGGCCATATCGACCTCTAAGAGGAAATGGGCCTTTGCTGCGAACCCTTGGGCCTCTCTCTTCCGATCATGCAAGCAGAAATACCCATCCGGGATGACTCCCCGTTTTTTATGCAGCAGTCGTCCTTTTCGGTCTTTGTATGTGAAGGTAATCCGATCAAGTTAGATCGAAAATCGGTCTCGTTGATCCAGTGTTCCATCTCTAAATATTTGAGTGCTTGCAGGTCAAACCCAATCTTCAAGCGGATATCAATGACGGTCAGATCGTGATGTAGCTGTGTCCAACGGGGTTCCCGAAGCCAGCGGAGTCCCTTCCTTCGCAGTGAAAGTTCTAAAGAGCGCAGTTGGTTTTCATTGATCGTTTTAGGTGGATCGACCTTGAGGTTGGCTATGTTGGCTAAATACAGGACACCTTTCCAATCCAACCAGATAATTGGCTCTGGGATCGGGTTCAGTTTTCTCTGTTTCAGGGATGGGCGGTTGATGTACTTGTTTGCATACAGTTTGGATAAGCGGTTCTGCATAACTCGCTCACTTTTTCCCATCCAGAAAAGATCGTGGATCTGGCGTTTGGCTATCACACCTCCATAATCCTGGATGGCATGTAAGATCAGCCCGTCCCGATCCTGGAAGCGCATGGAAACTGATTCTCTGTAATTCATCTTCCCTCACTGGCTCCAAAAAGAGGTATGGCTTGATTGGGTTTTGTTTTGGTTCTGCTCGTCATGTATGGATTCCCCCCTGGGCTTTTTCAGTCTAGCATAATGCCTCCCGGATGTGTCAATCAGTTGTTGGATCCTGCGTTCAAGTCCTGGTGTCATCAAGATGTTTGGCACATCATGTGAACGCAGGTGATGGGGTTCTTCTCTTGAACGTACCCGCACCCAGAACTCCCGATGCTTTTGATTGGATATCATGTAGGCTGTCTTATCCCAATCACCTTTCTCTTTTTCCTCCCTAACAGTTGGGATCAATAAAGACTTGAAGCTGGTCACCCCAATACGCGTCTTGGACTTTGCCTTGAAATCCTTGGTGGGAAAGACGTGCTTGGCCAATCGCCGTGCGTCGTCAAAACCAGTCCGAAAACAGACGATCGCACCGGATGTGTTAAGCACGGCTGCCTGGATATTCTCATCCAGTTGTTTCAGGTATTGATGAGCCAATACCATCGAAAGTTGGTATTTGCGGGATTCACTGAGGATGTCGGAGATATTATCGGTGGTGTAGTTCTGGAATTCATCCAAATAGAGATAGTAAGGTTTTCTATCGCTTTCTTTTTTCCTGGCCAGCGCCGCCTGCTGGATCTGTGCCACAATGAATGCGCCCAGCAGGTTGCTGGTGTTCTCACCCAGCAAGCCTTTTGGAATCTGCACCAGGATGATACAGCGCTGATCCATCAAATCCAGCATATCGATCCCTTTTGAATTCGTGAACATAGCAGTGATATCTGGATCCTGCAGAAAGCTGCCCATCTTATTGAGTAGTGGACTTACCCATTCTCGGATCGTATCCTCTCGTTGCGGGAATTCGTTGGTGAAGTAGTTTTGCGTAGAAACATTATGTAAATGCTCCATGAACGAATTGCGATAATCTGCATCTGTCAAAAAGCGGGAAGTAGCAGTTATGGGAAACTGCAGCTCTGCTAATGCGGTAAAGGTGTTAGCCATCATCCAGGTCATTCTGGGTGCCTGGTTGCGCTCCAGCTTCCAAATCTTGAGGATGATGTCAGATAAAAACCAGGCAATTCTTTCGGGGGTTGTCCCATCTGGAATGAACAGCGGGTTGAGCGGTACCGCCCACTTAGGATCGATTGGATTAATCACCACCACTTTATTCCAGAGTTTTGGAATACAGGCAACCTTGGCTAATACGTGCTGGTACAGGTCACCGTGAGGATCAATCAAGCACACCCCCTGACCAGAACGGATATCCTGCATGATCCAGTCTTCCAGCAGGCGGGATTTACCGGTGCCCGGTTGCCCGATGACATACGCATGCGTATGCCTTTGTTCAATTGTAAGAACTGGATTACTAACGAATGGATTTACCATAAACTCTCTCCCATGTTCAAACCGTCTGGATCAAAGAATTCTTTCCATAAATAACCAATCAAAAAACCATGCAGCGCCCAACAACCTGCCATCCAGATGGATATTGGTTTGGCTCGAATAAGTGTTACCAACCCATAAAGGATTATGGAGAAGAAGATACAAGCGATGATCCGCTCAGGGTTTACTAACAGATTGATTTGAAGTTGATATCGAACCTGAACATCAATCCAGGTGAGTAAGTAGTAGTAGATCAAATAAGACAGATATAAAATCTGCCTGAATAATTGCAGAAACAGCCGCATCAGTTTGGGTATGTTGCGAATAAAAAGCGTCATTAATAGCGTGACTAAGAATGTGGAAATGGAGCAAAACCCAAACAAGATACGGCCGATCATTTTATTGGATATCCCAACGGTCAATCTCAACCCAGGAATCATCAGGCATGACTGCTACCAAAATTGGGTCGATAATGACAGCTGCGGCCAATAAGCCTGCTGGCAGGATCAGAAGACCTCCGACTATGGCAACTCCAACCGCGGCAACTAACGATCCGGTGATAGCAGCCAATCCAATCGCGGCTCCACCAATCTTCTTGAGTAGTTGCTTATCCACTTTCGGTTTCTCCATGGGAGTAGGTGAAGGCAGTTGCAGGGGTGCTTCATGCACCATCACAAATCCTTGTGGGCGGATTCCCGCTTCATATAAGGCTTTGATGCGCTGAATGGCCTGATCCGGTAAAGAAGTGGAATCCATCGTCGATGGAACCAAGAGCCAATCCTGAATTCTTATAGGCTGCTTCCTTAATGTTGAATCACGGGATTCCCACCATTATAGTTTCAAAACGTTTAGGACACTCAAAAGTAAGCATTA
>CAZBCD010000234.1:0-3636 GCA_964490205.1 uncultured Pelolinea sp.
ATTCTTCATCCACAGCTTATTCCCCCACCATGTAATCATGGACTCACCAAAGGTCTTCCAAGAGCGCGGGAATGAGCTCAATGCAACCGTCAAGATACGCTCAAATTTGACAACAGGTTTTTCATAATAAGTTACATAATCCAGATCGTTTGCACTGATACCGGCAGTCTTAAGGCAAAAATCAATCGCTAGGCTAGGAAAATCGAAATCGTGTTTTTTCCGGCTAAATCTTTCTTCCTCGGCTGCGGCAACCAGTTCCCCGTCTTTTATTAAGACCGCAGCTGAGTCGTGATAAAAACAAGATAATCCAAGAATAAACATTAGTACTGCCTCCTGGCATCTTCAATTTTCTTTTCAGGCGCAGTAAGAGTAAACCAGAACGAATCATTCGCAGGTTTTTTTAGATATAGGGGATCTCTGAAGAACCTGTTTATTATCCCGAAAGGTGTCACAATCGTGAAATAAAATAATAGCAGAATCAGCCTACCTTGAAAGTTGCCCATACGGAAAGCAAAGGCTACCCACACCACCCACAATTTCTGAAATACATTCTTCTTTTTTTCTATTAATATTTCTATGGCTTCAGGTGGAAGGGTAGAGCGTACAACCAGCGTGATGAGCGAGCCAATGAGGATTCCTATACCAAACCATAACAAGATAGAAAACCATTTTTCCGCAAAAGAAGAAACCAGCGCGCCAACCCAAAGAGCCACGATTATGCCGCCATCAAATAATTCCGCAGTAATTTTATATTTCTTGCCTGGCAGAACACGCCCGATCGAATAGCCTACCATAGTCAACAATACCAGACTAAGATTACTCAAGAAATCCATATAATTATCCTCTTCAGCTTTTAATACATACGAACGTAATCGGCAGGAAATATCCGGGAGGTATATAACATAGAGCTTTTCAACACTTGATTGAAAGTAATAGCAGTCTTCCAGTGTGAAAGGTTAAACACTCCCTGCAACCAAATTCGTTTTGACATCCTTGTTTTTTCTTTACTGCTCTTCAGAACAACGTGTAAATAAAGGGGGCAATTGGGGAACTCTGCGCAAATATTAATAAACCAACCACCAATATCAAGATGACGATCATAGGTATTAACCACCATAGTCTACGCTGCCATAAATATGAAAATAGCTCCCCAAGAACTCCCAGGCGTGTGTTAATTTTTCGTCGAACTTTTTTCTTGTCCAAAAGGTAGCTCCTGGCTAACAAACTTTTCAAATAACGCACTCGATTATATAACATAATAACTGACTTTCCATATCCCTTAGTAAAATATTATGGGCAATTAAATAATTAAAAGCATGTGTAAATAAAAGGGCGCCCCCTTTGCTACTCATCACTACTTTGAATTAGGGCATTTTCTACCAGGAATTCAGTTATTAACTCTGCCTGGATTCTATTTCCTTCTGGGGATAGATGAATATAATCAACATATAAATCGTTTCGATCTTTTTTGTCCATTGCAATTCTCACATCCAGGAAAAACACATTATCAAATTCGTTGCTAACATTATGCAAAACGTTATTAAAATCCCGAATAAGTTGATCCCAATTATTCACAAGAGAATTACCAGGATCGGAGTAGTGATCCCACCTTTCAAGTTCAATATTTTTGTCTGAATTCTCCAATTGATAATAAAAAGGATTAATTGGCAGCAGTATCACGATTACATCGGTTGATGATTCTAGAAGTTTCCCCAGCTCTTCTTGAAGAATAAGGCCGATATTTTCAGTCAATAACTCACTATTGTGGGTTTTGTTGCTGCCTTTTGGCTGAGATATTATCTGTGAGACATAGTGAGAAATTGCCAGATGATTTGCTAAAGGAATTGGATGGATGTTGAAACGAACATCAGCCCATGTTATCTCAGGTGTCCAATTCTCACGATAATATGTCATCAATGAAACATCGTTTGCTGCCTGGATTGTAATTACTTTCACATTGTCTACATCAACGTGTCTATAAACATCATATTGCAACCGATCAAATGATTGTCTGAGGTTGTATGATGGTACACCACCATTAATCACATAATATTTAAAACCTTCACTTGTAAGATTTTCAGCCAAGTAGAAGGGATAAGTATTTTCATTTGAAACACCAGCGGCAAAAGGAACAGAATCTCCAAGACACACAATGATATTCTGGTTATCTTCTAGTGTTTCATTTTGAGGTGTTGTTCTTTCCCCCCATTGATTTATGAGTATACGTTGTTCAACATCATAATAATTGGGGCGAAGTGTGTATTGACGGCGATCATTGGTTGGCCAAATATTCTCAACCCTAAATGCAGTAGTTTCCCATAACCAGTGATTATTTTTGATTTTATAATTTACCTGCAACAATATTTCCCCTATGAATAATGTGAAAAGAATTGAAAACATAATCAAGAATACTTTTTTCCATTTTTCACTCATTACACTTTTTCCTTATTTGTTCATAGGCTAGAAAGTGTAATGAGTGAAAAATGGAAAAAAGTATTCTTGATTATGTTTTTCACTCATTACACTTTTTCCTTATTTGTTCATAGGCTAGAAAGTTTTCAACAGATCAGAATACTACAAACACGACGAATGAATATATTGCGGTTTAAATTTCAAAGTGAACATTATAACCTACTGTCAAGCACCTAAATACAACCCTAATACTATTCATTCCGGGCATCTTCCCGTTCAGGATCATGAGATCATATGGATTTTCCCGCGCCAGCGCTTTTCCATTTCTAAACGGATGTTTGACCGAGCGCACAGCAGCTTCCACTACTGCCTGCACCGCTTTGATTCCTAACCAGGTGGGCTTTTTAAAAAGTGTATTAATCACACTCAGGATTGAGGTAATCAGGCATCGGTGCGGGTTTATATCTCCCATAAACAGCACGCTCTGCCCATGCCATGAAACGCTGATGAGGACCCTTGGTCGAAGCTATTTCAGCGCTCAATCGATGAAACTGTGTGCGTGGTTTGGTCCACGGACAGGCTGCCATACAGATTCCGCAGTCCGTCCCATTTACATGCCAGTAAGAATAACATTTTTGCTCATCCAGTTTCCACTTCATCAAACCATTGTATAGTGTCTTTTTCCCAAACGGGATCGCACCAGAAGGGCATTCTTCCACACAAATCAAGCACTGCTCACAAAAGGACTGCACACCGATATCAATTGGATCATCATGTGCGAGAGGCATATCCGTTGTAACAACTGATAATCGCACACCCAGACCGTATTCTTTGGTCAATAAATACCCCGCACGGGATAGTTCCCCCAATCCGCAGTCGACGGCAACCGGTATGACTAAAACCTCATAGTTGCTGAAATGATGCGCTCGCGCGGAATATCCTAATTGGCGGATGTAATCGGCTAACCGCACCGCCGTCCAGGCGCTCTGTGCGTATGCCAGTATGGTTGGAAAATGTGGAGCTGTATTTAACAGTTCCAGATTCATGCAAAATCCCATCGCGACCGCGTTCGTATGCCTGCGCAGGTCAATCCGCGTTCCCCACGGTTTATATCCGGGCTGATCACCGCCTGTAGCACCAACATTGCTGTAAGTCCATTCCTCCCTCAAAGGGCCAACCCCAACAAGATCCGCGCGATACATATGCGCGGTTTCTTTCACCTTG
>CAZBCD010000235.1:0-3627 GCA_964490205.1 uncultured Pelolinea sp.
TTTATACTTTAGATACTATTACAAACTGTCTTGGAGGGTATGACGTATTACAATGCCAATAAGTAAAGATGTAAAACTTGGGAATGATGTGAAAATATTCCACAAGGAACTTGTCAATTTATACGGTTGCTCCATTGGGGATGAAACTAAAATAGGTGCTTTTGTTGAGGTGCAGGCAAATGCGAAAATAGGCTCCAGATGCAAAATATCATCACACACCTTCGTTTGCGAAGGAGTGACCATTAAGGATGAAGCGTTTATCGGCCATGGTGTCATGTTTATTAATGATATCTACCCGCGTTCGACAAATAAAGACGGTATCTTGCAAACTTGGGATGATTGGGAACTGAAAAGGACAATAGTAAAGAGAAGGGCTTCAATTGGCAGCAATGCAACCATTCTGGGCGGAGTTACGATTGGAGAAAATGCGCTGGTTGGTGCCGGTGCTGTGGTTACACATGATGTCCCAAGTTTTTCTATTGTTGCCGGTGTGCTGGCAAAAGTGATCGGTGATGTGCGCAAGCTCAGTAAGCTATAATTATTTCTAAATCTCAAGTAGTATTAGATTTTAGATTGAGGGCTATTTTTATGATTTATATAATTTTATATGGATTGGCTAGGATAGATTTAAAAAAATTATATTGAAAATGAGGAAGGCTATATAATGATCAAAATAGGAGTGATTGGGTACGGGTATTGGGGTCCAAATATTGTCCGCAATTTCATGGAAGCGGAAAATTCAATCGTCAAAGCCGTCAGCGATATGAGCCCTGAGCGCCTAAAACTGGCAAAAACACGCTACCCAACTTTAGAAACAATGACGGAACCGGATAAGATTTTTTCCGACGGCGAAATTGATGCGGTTGCTATCGTTACTCCTGTCAGAACGCATTTTAATTTAGCAATGCGAGCTTTAAAATCAGGCAAACATGTACTCGTAGAAAAACCCCTGACAGAAAATATAGACCAAGGTGAAAAACTGCTGGAAGAAGCACAAAAGCGCAATTTATTGGTTATGGTCGACCATACTTTTGTTTATACCAGTGCGGTCCGCTATATTAAAGAATTGATTACCAGCAATGAGATTGGAGATATCTATTATTATGATTCGGTTCGAGTGAATCTTGGGCTTTTCCAGCATGATGTTAATGTCATATGGGATCTAGCAGTTCATGATCTCTCGATCTTGGAATATATTTATCCTGAAAAACCGATAGCCATTTCCGCCACAGGAATGTCCCATATAGAAGGTGGGACAGAAGATGTTGCTTATGTGACCTTATTTTACAACAACCAGATGGTCTCTCACATTCATGTGAACTGGCTGTCACCAGTTAAAGTGCGCCGGACACTTATTGGCGGAAGCCAAAAAATGGTTGTCTTTGATGATTTAGAGCCTAGCGAAAAAATTAAGATTTATGATAAGGGTATTACCGTAAAGCGCACACCCGCAGGCATAGATGAAGTTTACAAGCTTATGATCGGTTATCGCTCAGGCGATATGTGGGCACCTCGTATTGACCGTACTGAAGCCCTGCGGGTAGAAGCGAATCATTTCATCGAATGCATCGAAAATGGAGCTACTCCTGAAGCGAGCGGTGATTCGGGCTTGCAGGTAGTGCGAATATTAGCGGCTGCCTCAGAATCAATGAGTAATCGCGGCAGACCGGTAAATCTATAAAATTGGAGGTAAAGGAATGATCCATTTTGTCGACCTCAAGAAACAATACCACAGCATTAAGGAAGAAATTAACAGCGCAGTATTAAATGTGCTGGAAAGCACGCAGTTTGTTTTAGGCAAGGAAGTGGAAGCATTTGAAGAGGAATTCGCGGATTACTGCCAGGTTAAACAAGGCGTGGCGGTAAACTCCGGCACAAGTGCCCTGCATCTCGCTTTTTTAGCTGCCGGTATTGGTCCTGGGGATGAAGTAATCACAGTTCCTAATACTTTCATTGCTACAATCGCTGCTATCCGCTATACAGGCGCAATACCTATATTTGTTGAAATAGATCCAATTTCTTATACGATGGATCCAATAAAGATTGAGGCAGCCATCACTGGACGAACCAAAGCCATTTGCCCGGTTCACCTTTTCGGCCAGATGGCAGATATGGATCCGATCATGGATATTGCCGAGAAACATAATCTATTTGTGATCGAAGATGCGGCACAGGCACACGGAGCCGAGTATAAAGGTAGACGCGCGGGAAGCATTGGTCATTTGGGTTGTTTCAGCTTTTATCCCGGCAAGAATCTGGGGGCTTACGGCGAAGGTGGACTGGTGACAACCAAAAATCCTGAATATGCAAAAACCATTCGCATGCTTAGAGATTGGGGAGCGGAAAAAAAATATCACCATGTTTTAAAAGGCTTCAATTACCGGATGACAGGAATCCAGGGCGCAATTCTGCGTGTAAAGCTACGCCACCTTGAGGAATGGACGAAGGCCCGACGCGACCACGCAGCGTACTATAACAAACTGCTTGTGGATTTTGAAGTAAAGGCTCCGGCTGAAATGGATTATGCACGCCATGTGTACCATTTGTATGTAATCAGAGTGATGCAGCGGGATGAACTCCAGGAAGCTTTAAAGAAAAATAATATCTTCACAGGCATCCATTATCCAATACCGGTGCACCTTCAGAAAGCGCATGCGGACCTTGGCTATGAGCGTGGGAATTTCCCGCTAACCGAGCAGGTAGCAGAAGAAATCCTTTCATTGCCGATGTACGCAGAACTAACCAATGCAGAAATTGAATTTGTTTGCGAAACCACCGGGGTATCAATTAATGGATAAGAATCCGAGAAAAAAAGGGAGAACAGTTAGAGCAAGCCATGGATTAGAAGACATTATCCCAGATCTTGGTTTTGAAACCGGTCTTTCTGATTTCCTTAGAAAAGAACATTCCCCCGAACTGCTTGTGGAATTGTATTCTCGTTATTACAATGGTGAAGGAAAATTGGATTTCATCATGCGCGGAGCAATTTGGCGTGCATTAGCCAAGAAGTTCGGGAATGGGGTTCATGTCGGAAGCGGGGTTGGGTTTAAGCACTTAGAAACTTTTGAAATTGGCAATAATGTATTCATCGGTGCTCATTCATATATTCAAGGCCGATATGATGGCAAATGTGTTATCGGAGATTATACATGGATTGGTCCCAACAGTTACTTTGACGCCCGTGATCTTGTCATAGGCGACTATGTTGGATGGGGACCGGGTGCTATGGTGCTTGGGTCCTCTCATTCTGGTATTCCAATTGATGTACCGATTATTCAAACTGACCTTGGAATCAAACCTATAAGAGTTGGAGGTTGGTCAGATATTGGTACCAATGCTGTTTTGATGCCGGGTGTGACAATAGGAAAGGGAAGCATCGTTGGCGCTGGTGCAGTTGTAACAAAAGATGTCCCCCCGTTTGCCATAGTTGTAGGGGCCCCCGCTAAATTTTTACGGTGGCGTATTGGTTTTGATCCAAAGAATGAATCGATCAATAAGAAATAAGTGCGGAAATCACATTAATGTTATCGGCCTTGGAATAAGTAATATACAATCTAATTTGCAATTAAATTATTACTTGAATTCAACTAGTAAGTGCAACTTTGCAAGTGTTAGAGAGGTAAGCTG
>CAZBCD010000236.1:0-3626 GCA_964490205.1 uncultured Pelolinea sp.
CCTTTGATGTGGTGTTGAAGAGGCGCTTATCTTACCGCAGCTTACCTCTCTAACGCTTGCAAAGTTGCACTTACTAGTTGAATTCAAGTGATAAAATAAATTACAAAGGGACAATCATTCATGCAATATCAAATTCCGGGCTATGCGGTAGCGTATGTTGTTTCAGCAACGCTTTGTTTTTTGTCGGCTGGAATAGCATGGAAGCGGCGGATCAACCCAGGAACAAACCCATTCGCATTAGCGATGCTGTCCTTAGCCATATGGAGTTTTACTTCGATCTTTGAAGCGGGGGCAATGACAGTCAATGGAAAGATCTTCTGGTCACAGTGGCAGTATTTAGGTGTCACAACTGTTTCTCCCTTATGGCTAATTTTTGCGGCGGAATATGCGAGTAAAACTGAATTCCTAACCAGGAAAAACCGATGGATGATTTGGATCATCCCCATTGCGACATTGTTATTAGCATTCACGAATGAATTACATGGCCTGATCTGGACTAATGTGACTGTGATGTCGGATGTATTACATGTAGGTTATTATACACACGGGATTGCGTTTTATGTGCATACGGTTTTCAGCTATGCGTGCCTCCTTACCGGAACAATATGGTTGGTAAAAGACTCTCTGACCGGACAAAAAACCCGCCGGTTTCAATCAGTGATTTTCGTTATCGCGGTTGTTATTTCCTGGATTGCTAATATTTTATATATTCTGGAACTGAGCCCGATACCCGGGCTTGATATCACCCCATTATCATTTAGCCTAATCGCGTTAATTTTGTCCTGGGAAATCTTGCGTAATCAATTATTTGGCCTCCTACCGATAGCGAGAGATACTCTGTTTGACAGTTTGACAGAAGGGGTGATCGTGATTGACCCGGATGACATCATCCTGGAGATAAACCCTGCTGCGATTGACATCACTGGCTATAAGGGAATACACCCGTTAGGACGATCGATTTGGGATGTGTACAGTATATATGGCGAGGTGATTGAGAAGTTTAGAGATAAGACAGATTTGAATATAGAGGTAGAGGTACCGGGAGATCAAACCAGAATAATCGATCTGCAGATCACGTCAATTGATATAGAAGGAGAAAAAACATCCGGCCAAGTGATTGTTTTAAGAGATATTACAAAGAGAAAAGTAGCGGAAAAGATCGAAAATGACCAGCGAGATTTTGCGGAAGCGCTGGCTGACACTGCCGCGGTAATCAATAGTTCATTGGACTTGAATGATGTGCTGAAAAAGATATTACAGAATGTGGCGAAAGTGGTGCCACATGATGGAGCCACAATTGCTTTAGTTACTGATCAAGGAACTGCTGAATTCGCAGCTGTAAAAAGCTCTGATAAATACGGCCCTATGGAATTTCTCCTTTCTCTTGATATTGACGTAATGGAGATGAAAGATTTTCAGAGAATGTCTGAAACGCGAAAGGCGATGATCATCGCGGATACGTATGAAAACAGTGATTGGGTACGTAATATTGAAGGGAGCGAATGGATCCGATCATATCTGGGCGCGCCTATTGTATATCAAGACAAAGTACTCGGATTTATCAACTTGGACGTTGGGACACCTAACTTCTTTAAGCCCAAGCACGCCGAGCAATTGGAGATATTCACGAATTATGCGGCGACGGCGATCACTAACGCAAAACTTTTTTCTGAAACCAGAATCCGTGCGGAGGAAATATCTATCCTCTACGAAATCAGTTTTGCTATTGCCACAGGTGTTGGTTTAGAGAAGACAGCTCAGGCTTTGTTTCAGCAGCTCAAGAAAGTGATTCCGGTCGATCTGTTTTTCCTGGCGTTATATGAACAAACGGAAAAGATGGTGTCTTATTTCATGTATCAGAAAAATGGAGAGCGGATTGATATTGAACCGTTCCATCTGATGAAGAAACCCTCCCTGACGCGGTACGTGATCCAGAAAAGAGAAACGATATTCATACCAGATATCAAAGCTGAAGATGCTGAAGTTAAAGAAGATGAATTCATCAGAGTACATGGTTTTGATAACCGCACATTCCTCGGTATTCCACTCATCCTTAGGGATGAGGTGATAGGCGTTCTTTCCGTGCAGGCGGTTCATCCAGAGGCTTATGATCCCAGCCAGATTCGGTTGGTAGAAACAATTGCCCAGCAAACCAGCGTTGCCATAGATAACGCGAAACTATTTGAGAAAACGCAGGAAATGGCAATCACGGACAGCCTGACCGGGTTGTACAACCGGCGTTATTTCTATTTGATCCTTGACAATGAAATTGAACGGGCTAAACGATATCGATCTCCTTTATCTTTGATCATGATGGATATTGATCATTTCAAACTGGTGAATGATAAGTTCGGGCACTTAGCGGGAGATGAAGTACTGCAGTCTGTTTCAGAGATAAGTAAGAAAATTCTCCGCCAAATAGATAACATGTTCCGTTTTGGCGGTGAGGAATTTATGATCATCCTGCCGGAGACGATCCAGGAAGAAGCGATGAATGTCGCTGAACGCATTCGCAGTGCTATCGCAGAGACTGCCATTAAAACAAAAAAAGGAGATGTAAAGCTAACGGTAAGCATCGGTGTATCTGAATATGGGGAGAACCATCCCGCACCCAATGAATTTATTGAATCAGTGGACAGAACCATGTACGACGCGAAGAAAGCTGGCAGGAATTGGGTTAGTGGTTATGATGAAAAATAAATCTATGCTTTAATTATCCAGCTGGATTTATAGGGGGAATGACATTGTTTTCAAAGAACCAAGAAATTGTTGAACCTAAGAGGATTCTAAAAGACCGATTAATTAATCCCCCAATGTTTTGTGATTTTCTATTAGAATACCCCCACATGAAAATTGTTAAAAGCGGTTTGATTATTACCGTATTACTAATGTCTGCATGCCAGCAAGCGATAGGAATGGAAACTGCAACGCCCTCTCGTGTTGATATTCCCGATGATGTCAGTACGGCAGTTCAATACGGAGAAGCGGAGTACATTGAATCTGTGCTTGTGGTTTACCCTCCAGCCTGGCCTGAGGAAATACAGATTGTTGTCAACGGGTTCCTGCCTGATGGCTGTACGGAAATATATCTGATCAATTCCGTTCGCTCTGAAAATAAATATACTGTTAAGGTCTACACAAAAAAGGAAGTTGGGGTTGAGTGTACAGCCGCACTTGAACCCTTCGAAGAAACGATCACATTGGATACAGGTGGACTAAACGGCGGAAATTACAGCGTGGATGTGTATGGCATATCTACAAATTTCACATTGGAAATATCTACCGAGTCTAATGGGGCGGGCGGTTGATAACAAAACTATTAACCTGCATGGAGTGCAGAAATATGAGAAGATCAGCAATAATATGCATTGCCCTACATGTGTTTCTTATAGGTTGTAATCGAATGCCGCTGCTTTCAAGCATTCTTAATTCATCATCTGGAAATACTTCGGATGAAGAAGTTTTATGGGATGATTTTTCTGATAAAAAGAGCGGTTGGGAACACCTTCAACTTGATGATGGGTCAGCAGGTTATGTAGGAGAAACGTACCAGATCGCAGTGAATGTGACTAATGAGGGTGTGGAAAAATCAGGAAAAAGAAGGAGATAATATACCCATTTCGGGG
>CAZBCD010000237.1:0-3588 GCA_964490205.1 uncultured Pelolinea sp.
GGAGACCACACTATTTACATTGCTAAGTGGTACTAAAAATGGGGTGCACCTCAAACTAATTGATTATGTTAAAATAAATTAATTATTCAATCTGAGGAATATATGTTTATTAAAAACGCGAAGATAATAACATTTGACGATCAGGATCGAATTTTTGAGGATGGGGGAGTGATAATCAATGATAACGGGGAAATAATCAGAATTGGGCCAAGCAATGAGCTTGAAAATTCACAACCGACAGGAGAAGTAATTGACGCAAAAGGTCAGCTATTGATGCCCGGTAATATTTGTGCTCACACTCACTTTTATGGGGCATATTCTCGTGGATTGTATATTCCTGGAGATGCGCCCAATGCGTTTCCTGAGATTCTTGAGAAATTATGGTGGAAACTTGACAAATCACTGGATGAAGAGGCAACTTATTATTCTTCACTAGTTTGCTTGATTGATGCGGTAAAGCAAGGTACAACCACCTTGTTTGATCACCACGCATCTCCTAATTACATAAATAACTCATTAGATACTATTTCAAAAGCTGTTTTAGAATCAGGCATACGCGCCTCGCTATGCTATGAGGTCACCGATCGTGATGGGTTGGGAATAGCGAAAGAAGGAATTGACGAAAACCTTCGATTCATTGAAAAAATAAAACAAGATGATAATAATAGAATGCTAAGTGCTTCTTTTGGACTGCATGCCAGTCTAACTCTTTCTGAAAATTTACTTAAAGAATCAAGGAAAAAATGCCCGGATGATATAGGTTTTCATATTCATGCTGCAGAACATATTGTGGATGAATATGATAGTATTAAAAAAAGCGGTATGCGCGTAGTAAAAAGATTGGATAAATATGGTGTCTTAGGACCAAAGTCAATCGTTGCGCACGGTGTACATATAGATATCAATGAAGTAAATTTAATTGCGAGTAGTGGAACATGGCTAACACATCAACCGCGGTCTAATATGAATAACGCAGTCGGCCTTCCTAATGTTGAATCTATGTTAAACGCAGGGGTTAAATTCTGCCTTGGCAATGATGGTTTTTCAAATTCGATGTGGGCGGAATGGAAAGCAGCTTATCTTGCTCATAAATTGAGCAACGCTGATCCACGGCGGATGCCCGCTAATATCATATATGAAATGGCTAGCATAAATAATCGAACTCTTGTTGAAACTCTATTTAATGGATTGAAGATTGGAAAAATTGCTGAAGGATGCACCGCTGACCTGATAGTTGTTGATTATCAACCATTTACAGAATTGAATAAGGATAATTTGCCATGGCATATTGTGTTTGGTTTCCGTGATGGGATGGTGACCACAACAATAGTTAATGGAAAAGTGATCATGCGAAATAGAAAATTAGCTCTGTTGGACGAAAAAGAAATTATAAATGAAGCAAAAAAGGTATCCGCTTCTGTTTGGAAAAGATACCATGATTCTTTTTAATCAGTGAAAAGGAAAATATGGATTTAAAAATTGAAAAAATAGCGATTATTGGAGGTACTGGCAAAGAGGGCAAGGGGCTTGCCTACCGTTGGGTAAAAGCCGGGTATGATGTCATTATTGGATCCAGAAATTTTAGTAAAGCAACACAAGCTGTAGAAGCTTTAAGCAATATGATCCCTACTGAAAGAAAATCCAATATTTCTGGTCAAGAGAATAATGATGCCGCGAGGGAGGGAGATATTATTGTTATTACAATTCCATATAAATTTCATGAAGATATTCTTAATCAACTACAACCAATTGTACAGGGTAAAGTTTTACTTGATGTAACCGTGCCACTAGTACCACCAAAAGTATCAACTGTGCATATTCCTAACAATGGAAGCGCGGCGTTAGCTGCTCAGAGAATCCTAGGGGATGATGTGAAAGTAATTTCAGCATTTCAAAATATTTCCTTTGAGCTTCTCCTTGGGAACGAGCCAATTGATTGTGATGTTTTGGTTTGTGGTAAGGATAAAAGTACCCGAGAATTAGGTGTTCGATTGGTAAATGATGCGGGTTTAATCGGCTGGGATGCTGGACCGCTTGAAAATTCGATTGTTGCTGAAGGACTTACATCAATATTGATAAGGATTAATAAGAAATACGGCAGTCATTCAGCAGGAATACGTATTACCGGTGTAAATAAATAAGATCATATTTATGTCCCTGATACTTACCCCAGTTACCGATATTCCAGATATTAAACCTGGGGATCATCTTCCCCAATTGATATTTGAAGGCCTAAGCACGCAGGGGATATCTTTATATACCAATGATATTCTTGTTGTTACTCAAAAGATTGTATCCAAGGCAGAAGATCGGTTTATCAATCTTTCTACGGTCACCCCATCGGATGAGGCATTAGAAATGGCAAAATCTTCAAGAAAAAGACCCCAATTGATTGAAATAATAATGCGCGAAAGCAGGAAGATAGTTCGTTTTAACAAGCGCACGATAATTACAGAACACAATCTCGGCTTTATTAGCGCGAATGCAGGTATAGATCATTCAAATGTTAGGGGCAAGTCAGGAAAGCAAGAGGATTGGTATCTTCTATTGCCAAAAAACCCAGATAATTCCGCAAAAATTATTCGAGATTACATAAATATTAAAGAAAAAGTAAATATTGGAGTGATGATCATTGATTCACATGGAAGAGCATGGCGGTATGGTACTGTAGGGACAATGATTGGCACAGCGGGTGTACCTGCTTTGGTAGATTTACGAGGGAAAAGGGATTTGTACGGATATGAATTAAAAATTACTCGAGTTGCTGCGGCTGATGAACTTGCAGGAGCTGCATCCCTTATTATGGGGCAGGCAAGCGAAAAGATTCCAGTAGTTCATGTAAGGGGGTTTCCTTACCCACTTAGGGATGCGTGTCTTAATGAAGTAATAAGACCCGAAAAAAGGGATTTATTCCGATAAATGAAAATTACAGCATTAGCAGGTGGAGTCGGTGGAGCAAAACTGGCGCACGGATTTTCAAAGTTATTATCATCCGATGAATTCACGGTTATAGTTAACACTGGTGATGATTTTGAACATTTTGGTTTGTACATCTCACCCGATCTGGATACAGTTTGTTACACAATAGCCGAGCGATCCAATCTGACAACTGGGTGGGGAAGAAGAGATGAAACATTTCATGTTCTTGAAACAATAAAAGATTTGGGCGGTCCTGACTGGTTTTCATTAGGCGATAAAGATCTTGCGCTTCATATGGAAAGGACGCGAAGATTAAACGAAGGGTATTCACTTACAGACACATCTTTAAAATTAGAAAAGGAGATGGGGATACTGCATAAAATATTACCTATGTGCGATGAGAAGGTTCCCACTTTCGTTAATACAATCGAATATGGCGAGATTCCTTTTCAAGAATATTTTGTATTGCATAAATTCATGCCGACAGTCAAGGGTTTTCGTTTTCAGGGAATTGAAAATATAAAACCTTCACAAGCAGTAATTTTATCTTTGCAAAATTCGGATGTAATAGTTATTTGTCCATCAAACCCCTTCGTAAGTATTAACCCAATTATTTCACTAGCTGGCATCAAGGAAATTCTTAGAAATAAATATGTCATTGCTGTATCA
>CAZBCD010000238.1:0-3564 GCA_964490205.1 uncultured Pelolinea sp.
CTCTGTGCCGCATTATATGCATTTTCCGCTTCCTCGATGAGTATTTCAAACTGGACGACAGCTTCCTCCAATTCAGTTACATCTTTTCCTTTTTCAATAAGTTCTTCAATTCGCGCTTCCGCCTGTGACATTGAATCGCTCGAATTCTCCAGAGAAGCGCCAATAAACGCCGTCATGCTTTTCTGGTAACGAAAGGTACGCATCAGGACACCTTCAAAGAAGTGTTTCACCCCATCTCCAGCGATCGTCGGTTGAGGAACAGTAGCTGGATATTCTTCAATTGCCGCAAAAACTGGAGCAACCATTCCACCGAACAATAACCCACTCGCTAACAAAATACTCACACATATTTCACATCTATTTTTCGTTGTTTTAAACATTATTTCTCCTTTAGATTTTCTTTTATGTCTAAAGAATATTAGATAGATGTGAATTGTTCATTATGTGAATGTAAAAAAGGCGTAAAATAAAACCGCGGGGAATTCCCGCGGTTTTATAAATCAAGAGGTCCAATTGATCTAAATAACAATGTTCACAAGCCGCCCTGGCACATATATTACCTTACGGGGCTTTTTATCTATTAGATATTTCTGCACGTTTTCGCTGGCGAGTGCAGTTTCTTTCGCTTTTTCCTCGCTGATTCCCGCCGGTACAAACACCTTATCGCGCAGTTTGCCGTTTACCTGTACAACAAGAGTTAATATCTCCTCAACGGTCGCCTCTTCATCCACTTGTGGCCAATCTTTTTGGTGGATGGAGTATGTGTTGCTCAACTGAGCCCACAACTCTTCCGCAATGTGAGGAGTTATAGGTGCCATCATACACAGGTACATGTCTACTGCCTCATGCCAGGCATCAGTATTCCAACCGCCAGCATCTTTGAAAGTGATCATTTCATTGATTAGCTCCATCAAAGCGGAGATAATCGTATTAAACTCAAACTGCTCATAATCACGTGTCACATTTCGAAGCGTCTTGTGTAGTTTACGGCGTAGGTTTTTTTCTATTTCCTCTGTTCGATTTCCTTTTTTACCAGCTTCTAAGAAAGCCGTCCAGACACGTCCCAACCAGCGGTATGAGCCCTGGATATTCCCATCATCCCACGGCCCACCATCCTGCCAGCGGTAACCGAAGCAAAGAAATGCACGAACAGTGTCAGCTCCGTATTTCTTAACTTGTTTATCCGGATCAACAACATTTCCGCGCGACTTACTCATTCGCTGCCCGTCAGGACCAAGTATTTGACCTTGACTGCGGAACTGCAGCATCGGTTCATCACCTCTCAATACACCTATATCGCGAAACGCTTTCTGGAAAAAGCGAGTATAGATCAGGTGCATAGTGGCATGTTCTGTTCCACCGGTATAAGTATCCACAGGCATCCAATAATCATATTCCTTCTGATCAAACGGCCATGTATTACACTGCGGGCTTAGATAACGCAGGTGATACCATGAGGAACACATGAAAGTATCCATCGTATCCGTTTCGCGCTCCGCCTTACCACCACACACCGGGCAGGTAGTAAACCGCCAGGTGGGATGTAATTTCAGAGGGCTTTCACCGGTTGGTTTCCATTCAACATCATCTGGGAGAAGGATCGGTAGCTGCTCATCCGGAACTGGAACAGCTCCACACTTCTTACAATTAATAACAGGGATTGGCGCACCCCAATAGCGCTGGCGCGAAATCAGCCAATCTCGGATACGGTATGTAACAGCAGTTTTTCCCACACCTTTTTCCTCGATAAATCCAATCGCGCGTTCTATCGTTTCACCAGATAGTGTACCGTTCAAAGGTCCAGAATTAACCATCACTCCATTTGCGGGTACCGCTTCAGACATTGTCGCTCCATCAAGATCAGGCATATCATCCGGTTGGATGACAACGCGAACCTCAATGTCTAATTTGCGCGCGAAATCGAAGTCACGCTGGTCATGAGCCGGTACACCCATGATAGCACCAGTACCATAGGTTATCAGGACATAATCTGCAACCCATACCGGGATTTTTTCACCGTTGACTGGATTTATCGCGTAGCCGCCTGTAAAGACTCCTGTTTTTTCTTTATCCGTCGCTTCCCTTTGGATCTCGGTCTGGCGTACAGTTTCCTTTACATACGCATCGATCTCTGCTTTCTTATCATCCGAGGTCAATTTATCTACCAGCGGGTGTTCAGGCGCCAGGACCATGAATGTTGCACCCCACAGCGTATCCGGTCGAGTAGTAAAAACTTCTATTGGATCACCGTCTTCAGTCTTAAAGACGACAGATGCACCTTTCGACTTACCAATCCAGTTTGTCTGCAGCAGGCGCACATGGTCTGGCCAATCGATTTGGCTGAAATCAAGCAGTTCATCAGCGTAATTAGTTATTCGAAAGAACCACTGCGCTAGATCTTTCTTGATGACCGGCGTTTCACATCGCTCACAGTGGCGGTCTTCTCCCCAAACCTGCTCGCGCGCCAGTGTCGTGTTGCACTGCGGGCACCAGTCAACCGGAGACATCTTTCTGTATGCCATATCATTCTTTAATAATTGCGCGAAGAACCACTGTGTCCAGCGGTAATATTCGGAGTCAGATGAAATTGCCTCTCGACGCCAATCAAACATCGTACCCATGCTGCGAAGTTGCCCGCGCATATGCTCAATATTCGCATATGTCCATTTTTTCGGGTGTATATTGCGTTTGATAGCTGCATTCTCTGCTGGCAGACCAAACGCGTCAAATCCCATCGGGAACATAACGTTATAACCCTGCATGCGCAGGTAGCGTGCCCGCGCATCTGATGGTGTCATAGCGTACCAGTGGCCGATATGTAATTTTCCGGAAGGGTATGGCAGCATCGTTAATGCGTAATATTTCTTCTTTTTAGGATTAATATCCGCATTGTAGAGTCCATCACGTTTCCACTGTTCCTGCCATTTTTTCTCAATATTCGATGGTATGTATCTCTTGATTAGTTCTGGCATATATCCTCTTTATAAAATAATTCCTCCGCCATCAGGGACGAAGGTTTCTCCGCGGTACCACCCTGGTTGCTCATTTATGAGCCTCCTCAGTGTGCTGTAACGGGCTTTCCCGGAAAGAGCTACTTTATTCACACTTTCAGCGCGACCATGATGGTCTGGCAAGCGAGTTCTGCCTTATGTGCTCCGCAGGCACAATTGCCTGGATTTCAGCATAGAGTCCCGGCTCTCTGGCGGATGGCATACTGCTCCTGCCGTCGCTTTTAGTGGACCCAGAGGGATTCGAACCCTCGACCTCCTCAATGCCATTGAGGCGCGCTCCCAGCTGCGCCATGGGCCCATCCTTTTTACCCAGTGGACCTGGAGGGACTCGAACCCTCGACCTCGTCAGTGCGATTGACGCGCGCTCCCAGCTGCGCTACAGGCCCATTTTATTGGGTAGGCAAATTCTACCCGTCTGGTTATTGCATGTCAAGCGAAACAGCGCGCGTGAGAGTATATCATACCAAAAATCTTCCACACCGTATCACAGTGTTCATTTGACGTGACCCCAGAAAACAGTACCACTCCGAAATAGACAAAAATCAATAAAATA
>CAZBCD010000239.1:0-3555 GCA_964490205.1 uncultured Pelolinea sp.
TTACTTCCAGATACTATCACTGTATCTGGATCAGTTTTTGGGGGTCAGGTCAACCTTTTATTATATTCTCGAGACAGGCGGGGGTTGGAATGGTCCAATTGGAGAGGCGCATATCCACCTGATTCTTCCTTAATGAAGCGAGCGACGAAAATGTCTTGTTTGGAGACCATAATATGATGCCCTTCGATCATAAAACATCCCCAGGCGGGGAATTTGAGGATAATGAGGTGCATTGGGAATATACCAACCTCGAGCCGGATGCTGCGGATAATTGGGTCGCGACGATCATCGCACCCTACATTTGGGAGCAGATATTAGACCTGAGAGAAAGGATTGACCAGGGAGACGGGCATGCCTACCCCAGGATCACAACATTATATGACGCACTCATCATGAATAGATCCGTGCGCCCGGGAACAGAAGGGCTTATCCTTAAAAACTACGATGCTTACCAGAAGGCGCTTGAATTTGACGCGTGGGATGATGATGTCCAGGCCAGGTTCGCTAATTTCATGCTCTTTCTGTATGAACAAGGCCTCGACTCGCAGGAAACACCCGCGTCTTTGGAGGCGGTTTATTTCTTTGCTTCACAAGCGCTTGAGACGGACCCATTCAATGATACCGCTTATCAGGTGATCAACTGGCTCGAACATACTCACGATTTCAACCCGGATGCGTCCTCAACGGCCCCTGAACAGCCAGCAGAAAGCGAGGAGCAGCCGCCTGAGTCAGGATCAGCGGAAGATACCATCACAAATAAGGATCAGCAGGAGGATCTCAGCCAGGATGATGAAAGCCAGAATAATACCATCCCCTATCTATTGGGCGCGGGATTAGCCGCTGCGGTTGGCGTGATCCTGGTGCTCGTTTATAAACTGGGCAAGAAGAACGCGTCCTGAAGAGCAACAGGAGAGCGGATGAACGGGCAATGACCATTTTTAAATAGTATGCCCGTACGGGCGAATAATTTAAGGAGGATCACCACACCCTGCAATACGGGTTCCACGATCACATTTTTATTCCAGCCACCGCGATCGAAGTGGCGCGATCTCCTGCTGTGCGTACTGTAGAATCAACTTGACAGTTTGTAAAATATTCGTTCCTCGAACGAATATTTTTTTAGGGGCGACCGACTTTTAGTCAAGAATTGGTATGTTCTAACCTTCAGGCAGCTTGTATCCGTCCTCGAAGACCTTCACGCAGGCGTCAACCACGTCAGGATCAAACAGTGTTCCCTTGTTCTGTTTGATTTGAGCCAGTGCTTTTTCAATGCCTAATGCAGGGCGGTAGGGGCGGTGGGAGGACATGGCTTCGACCGTATCCGCTACACGTAAAATCCTGGCTTCGAGCAGTATTTCATCACTCTTGAGGCCCTGCGGATAACCGGAGCCGTCCATCATCTCATGGTGCTGAAGGACCATCTGGGCTATCGGCCAGGGAAACTCAATGTTCTTCAGCAGGTCAAACCCGATCCGGGGGTGTGTTTGAATTATTTTGTATTCCAGTTCAGAAATCTCTCCCGGTTTGCTGAGAATTTCGGCCGGTATCTGTACCTTGCCCAGGTCGTGGATGACACCCGCCATTTTGATCCCCTCAACTTGATCTGTGGCAAGGCCCATCTCGCTGGCAATGAAAGCAGCCAGGTCAGCCACGCGTGTCTGGTGGCCGGCTGTATAGGGGTCGCGCGCTTCAACAGTGGCTGCGATGGTGTAGATGGTGCCATCCACGGTTTTCCTCAAATCCTGTACTAATTTGGTTCTATTCCAGGCACCAGCCAACTCATGGGCAAAGGCAGTGAAAGCTGGTATATCTTCCCGGATTAGATTATCTGATTCCACTGAGAACACGCCAATGACTTGACCTTCTACCATAAGCGGAGCTGAGATATTTTTTAGGACACCCATTAATTTATTAATTTGAGCTAAGAACTTCTTAGCAAGTTTTGGTAATATCTGCTGCAATGTCTGCTCTGAACTATCTGTAAAGATGGTCTTTTTATCCCTGACCACTTCCCGGTACATATCAACTGCATCGATTGGAAAGGAGAACTCCTCATGTTTAATGCCCGCCAACTTCTCAGCCAAATTTAATGCCGCAGACTGATAGCTTATATATTTAGTGATTAGCTTGCCCTGTGTATCATCTATTGGAAAAAGCATACAGGAGATATCAAGCTGTTTGAGCTGTTCGGAAATCGCGCTGAAAATCTCCTGCTGTGTTTGGGCGGCTCCCATGGCAACCGCCGCACGGTTGAGGGCATTCAGCAGTTTTCCTGCGCGCACCCGTTCGGTTATATCTTCCCCGGAACTTAATGTGCCAATGTTGTTCCCTTTTTCATCCCTTAAAACCGTATTATGCCAGGATATGATCCTTTCCTCTCCAGTCCTGGTCAGGACCGGATTTTCATGATGTTCGATAAATTCTGTTAAACCTGCCTTATTTTTTTTAAATATTTGCTTTATTTCTGTTCTATTGCGTTCAGGCAAACAGGTTTCAAACCAGTTTTTGCCGATCAGTTCATCTTCTTGATAACCCAGGATCCGATTTCCTTTTTGATTGATGAGGGTGATCTCACCTTTCTCGTTGAGCGCTAACATAACCACCTCAGCGATATCCAGATATTTTTGCGCTTTCTCCTGTTCCAGGCTCAGCTCCTGCTCCGCTTCTACCACCCTAGTTATATCCTGGCCGAAAGCCTGAATGCTGATTATCTGCCCTTGATCATCGAAAAGTGCACGGTCCGCCCAACGCATCCAGCGTATTTCACCATCATGTCTTATGACCTTGTTCTCTAATGTTTTTACCGGCGACTCTTCTGTAAGCGAAGCGATATATGACATAACAGATTCTCTGTAATCCTCCTGGATTACGGATTGTATGTTCATGCCGATCAGTTCATGATATTTTTTTCCGAAAAATTTACAGTACTCATGGTTCGCGAATATGATTGTCCCATCAGGAGTGAACCTGCTAATTACACCGGGGGAATCTTCAACAACTGAGCGATATTGGTCCTCGCTTTGACGCAGCTTTTCATCAGCCAATTTACGATAAGTAATATCTTCTCCGGAACTTAACGACCCGATCCGGCGTTTCTCCTCATCCCAAAGTAGCGTGCTGTGCCAGTCGATGATCCGTTTTTTACCCTCCCTGGTTATAATGGTCTGTTCAAAATGATCCCCCAGCCCCTCCCCGCCAGCTATGAAATCGTCAAACTTTGTCTTCGCCTGCACCCTGTCCGCCGGGGATACGCACGTTCTAAACCAGTTCTTGCCTATCAATTCCTCGATCTGGTATCCCAGGATGCTGGCTCCTTTTTGGTTTACGAGTGTGATCTCACCTTCTCCATTTAATGCCACGATCATAACTTCAGCGATATCAAGGTAATTCTGCGCCTTATCCCTTTCCTGCTGAAGTGCTTCCTCCGCTCGTTTACGCTCGGTGATATCAATTGCCAACCCGCCCACCTGTGTGTTCCCATCCGGCAGTCCAATTGGGAATTTTATATTGTTAATTCAGACATTTAGTGCAACGGATGAGGAGATAAAATCATTC
>CAZBCD010000240.1:0-3502 GCA_964490205.1 uncultured Pelolinea sp.
CTCCTGTGGTATTCTTAAATAATCACGGTTGCACTTGAGACTTGAATCCAGCTTTACAAAGAAGATATAATTGTCAAATAAAGGCTGGCCAGCAGGAGAATAAATGGTCATATCTCAAGCGGATATATTATCGAAAACCATCTCAGGCATTGAGAACATGGTTTATGAATATGGGAACGGTGGATTTCCACGCGTTCAACGGGTTCGCAAGAATCTTATGGCGGTTGATGATACTATCTGCCCTGAACGCGCACTCCTGATCACGGAATCGTATCAACAAACTGAGGGAGAGCCGTACGTTTTGCGAAAAGCAAAAGCACTTAAGAACATCCTCGCCAATATGAGCATTTACATTGAGGATGATCAACTTATTGTTGGCAACCAGGCTGGCTGCAATCGGGCTGCGCCCATCTTCCCTGAGTATTCTGTTGATTGGGTGATTGAAGAATTAAACCAGTTCAATAAACGCGCCGGCGATGTGTTTGATATTACGGAGGAGACCAAACAAAAACTGCGCGGTATTAAATCCTACTGGAAGAGGAAAACCCACCAGGAGGAAGTGTATGCTAGCATGTCTGACACTAACCTTCAGGCTCAAAAGCAGAATGTTATCCATCGGGGCGGCATTTCTATGTCTGGTGATGGGCACATTATCCCTAACCACGAATTGGTTTTGGCAAAGGGCTTTCGCGGAATACAGCGCGAGGCGCAGGAACATCTCAAAGATCCAAATATCACTAACGAACAACGAGATTTCTATCATGCTGTCAGTATTGCTTTGGAAGCGGCGATTAATTTTGCCCGGCGGTTTGCAGATCTTGCCGAGAGTATGGCTCAGATCGAAAAGGATGATTTGCGTAAAACTGAACTTGGACGCATCGCAGCGATCAACCGCCAAATTATGGAAGGCATGGCGGAATCTTTTCATGAAGCTTTGCAGGTTGTGTACTATTGTCATTTGATAATGATGATCGAAACAAACGGGCATTCCTTCTCGTTTGGGCGTTTTGACCAATATACATACCCTTATTACAGAGCGGATATCGATGCAGGTAATCTAACTAATGACCAGGCGCTTGAATTAACCGCGCTGTTCTTTATCAAGATGAACACGTTAAATAAGGTCCGCCCATGGGGCCATACGGAATTTAGTGTTGGCTATCCCCTTTACTCTAATTTGATGGTTGGCGGAATGAAGCCGGATGGCACAGACGGTACCAATGAACTCAGTTATATTGCGTTGCGCGCGATGGATCTGAACAGATTGCCCGAACCCAACCTTTCTGTTCGCTACTGGGCGGGAAGCCCCCGACCATTATTAGAAGAATCAGCCAGGCTTATTCGCGAAGGGTTTGGTATGCCCTCTCTTTTTGCTGATGAGACGGTGATCCCTGCTATGATGTCGATCGGTCTACCAGAGGAAGTTGCACGCGATTATGCTTCTATGGGATGTGTAGAAGTTGCTATTCCTGGCCGCTGGGGTCATCGGGCAACCGGTATGACATACATCAACTTTGGTAAGATACTTGAACTTGTGCTTAATAATGGCGTAGATCCGGATTCGGGAATACAACTCATCTCCGTGAACGGAAAATCCGGACACGATGTGGAATTTTCTTCGTATGATCAAGTATGGCAGGCATGGAAAAAATTCCTTAAGTTCTACACAGATCTGGCGGTAGAAAGCGATTATATCTGTGATCGAGCGTTGAAGAAACATGACGCCGACCCATTTGGATCATCGTTAGTGAATCACTCAATTGAGCGCGGAAAAACTCTTAAAAACGGGGGCGGTGAATTTGATTTTGTTAGCCAATCAACTATTGGCACTTCGATCATTGGTGACGCGTTGGCAGTGATAAAGAAACTGGTGTTTGAAGATAAATCTGTTACATATAAAGAATTACGCACTGCGCTTGATGAAAACTGGGAGGGTAAAAAGAACCAGAAGATTCGTAAGTTAGCGCTGAATGTACCAAAATTTGGGAATGATAACGATTATGTGGATGAGATTGTCGCGGATATTTACGAATCCTATCTAGAACTCCTTCCCGATTATCACAATGACCGCTATGGAAGTGGGCCAATTGGCTGCGGTTACACCATGTCTACTTCTAATATATCTTCCTATGTTCCTTATGGTATGGATGTTGGCGCGACGCCGGATGGCCGTTATGCAGGTTCTCCCCTAAATGAAGGCGCTTCCCCCTGTTTGAGTGCGGATAAACTCGGACCTACCGCGGTTGCCAAATCCGTTTCTAAGCTTCCCAATAAGCGTATGGCGGGTGGGCAGCTCCTCAATATGAAGTTCTCCCCGGGTGTATTGGAAGGCGATGATAATTTGAGGAAATTCATATCTTTCATAGAAGCCAACCGATTACTTGGTAATTTTCACCTGCAGTTTAATGTTGTGGACTCCACGGAACTGCGTGATGCAAAACTGCACCCGGAAAAGCATCAAGATTTGATGGTTCGGGTGGCGGGATACTGTGCCCTGTTCACCTCACTTATTCCTCAGGCGCAGGATGCGATCATCGCGCGTACAGAACAATCCGGTTTTTAGGATCGTAAAGCGTTTATAATCAACGCGTTATGCCCTTATATAATCCTGACTTCGGGCTTATCTCTCATGTTCAGAAATACTCCATCAAGGATGGCCCGGGTATTCGCGACACAGTATTTTTCAAAGGATGTTCACTGGGTTGCCTGTGGTGCAGCAATCCAGAGTTAATCCGGCCTCACCCCGACCTGCTTTACACTCACTCTAAATGCGTTAGCTGTGGTGTTTGTATTGATGCTTGTCCCCATGGAGCGCTGTCTTTTGATAGTGATAGCTTTATCATAATCGACCGTGAGAAATGCGCTGCCTGCGGTGAGTGCGTTGTGGAGTGCCCCGAAGGAGCGCTTGAACTGATCGGGAAAGAAATAACCGTTAGTGAATTGGTTGCCGAGCTACTAAAAGACGAGGTTTTTTATCAAACCTCGGGCGGCGGGGTTACTTTTTCAGGCGGGGAACCGTTGTATCAGGCTGGTTTTGTATATCAAGTGGCTGAGCAATTGAAAGGAGTTGGTATTCACACTGCGCTGGATACCGCGGGAGATGTCCCCTGGTGCTGCTTTGAAGAAGTGCTGGATGTCATTGACCTGGTGCTTTACGATATTAAAATTGCTGATCGAGCACTTCATCAGCAATTGATAGGGCGAGATAATGATCTCATTCTGGCGAATGCACGCCTGCTTGCTAAGACAGGTGTACCAATCCACATCCGCCTGTTGATTGTTCCAGGGGTTAATGACGGTATGGATGACCTGAAAGCCCGGATGGATTTGATTACTGAATTAGCAACAGTCGAGCAGGTTGACCTGCTTCCCTACCATCGCTACGGTGTCGGTAAATATGCCCGCCTTGGGCTGGATTATTTGCTAGGAGACCTCCCGGAACATAGCGATGAGCAGATTGAAGAATTGCGTTCCCGTATCGCTGCTTATGGAATCCCTATCA
>CAZBCD010000241.1:0-3500 GCA_964490205.1 uncultured Pelolinea sp.
TACTTCCAGATACTATCACTGTATCTGGATCAGTTTTTGGGGGTCAGGTCACTGCAGGTCAGGGAAACTCCCAAGAATTTCAATTTCATTCCCAACTGGCACGTTTCTTAATATCAAAGACTGTAGATTTGCCAGATTTCGTAATGGATCGATTGATTTGATATCTGGATTGGAATGAAGATTAAGATATTCCAGATTAGTTAAGCCGGATAATGCAGAAATTTCAGCCAGGTTTGTGTTGCGCAGGTTTAGAAATTCTAAATTGGATAAATTTTCAAGATAGCCTATCTCATCCGCGATAGGTATGTTAGCTAAAATGAGCGTCCTCAGATCGGTGAGGTTCTGCAGCGCTTCGATGGATTGGATTTCTGTATTGGAATAAAGGTTTAAATAACTTAGACTGGTCATCTGGGAAAACGGTTGAACATCTTTTATCCCGCAGTTGCGCATGTTTAGATATCTGAGATGATTAAGATTCTCAAATACATATATTTCATCCCTGATGGGCACATTACCCATTATCAGTGTTTGAAGATTCGATAAATTCTCAAGTGGATCAATAGAGTCTATCGTCGGGTTGGAATGGATATTTAAATATTCCAATCTTGTCAATTGAGATATTGGTGACAGGTCAGAAATGGTGTTGTTTCTTAAGTTTAATTTTTCAAGATAGATCAAATTACTTAACGGGGAAATATCTTTAATTTGGTTATCGCGCAAATCCAAATGAATAAGGTCTGGGAGCAGTTCAATGCCGTCAAGTTTTGTAATGCTTCTATTTGATGCATCGAGCTTGACAATAGTCAGAAGTTGACGCTTATAGATGTTCCCGGTGGGTTTTTCCAACAAATCCCGTATCACGTTCTCCAGCGGAGGATTTTCAAAAACTACCGGTTCGTTTATCTTTGAGGTAGCGAATTGCAGAATTAAAATAGTGGCCAGGCAGAGAAGGAGCAATCCGGGTTTTCGCAAGATTATTTTTTGTCCTGAAAATAGCTGAAAGATCAGTATCACGCAGACAGTAATGAGCGCTAGAACACTCAGAAAATCAGCCGTAAAGGCGGCAGCCACAAGAATTTTTCGTGTCAGGTCAGCGCTGTGCCAGTTGAGACCGGGTTTTAAAGAAAGCGTAATAACACCTGGCTCCTCAGCGTAAAGGTCAATGCTGTATTCGGCCCCATCCCATATGATCCCCGCCATTCCTCCTTGAGGATCAGTTCCAAACACAATCTCTATCCCAGCCTGCATAAAGCGGTTCAGGCTGGCGGAAAAAACCTGGCCGTTAGTTGCCAATAGGCCAAACCCATTATTTCCACCCTGCCAAGTGCCCTCCAATTCCAGTTGAGATACGGGTATCCTTCTCTGCTCTTTTCCAGGCAGGGAAATCGTGCTGATTGAAATGACCTCAACTTTGGAACCCTCTGAAAGTGAGTTTTTCTCCTCCAGGACCGTGATCGTCAATCTGTGCTGTTCTGGAAACGGTGGTAGTTGGTAGATTTTAATAAAAATTACAGCAACCAGCAGGGAACTTATACCAAGTGATAGAGCAGCTGTTTTCTTTGAAATTGATCTAACGAAAGGGGAAAGCAAAACCCAATATACGAAGGCAGAAAGCAGGGATGTAATAACAAGCAGTGATCCCAGAATGGCGATCTTGTCCAACTTGGAAATAAAAAGAATATCAGTAAACCGTGTTGCCAGGCTGATAGCCCAGCTCACGGAAGTGATGACGGCGGCACACCAAAGCAGGTTTTTTCTGGTAAGTATTTTCATAAAGAAACTATGAATTCGTCTACCGCTGCCCATTTTCTTAATAAGTATAAATTACCTGCAAAGAACTCCATGGAGCCCTCAAAAGATCCGACAGCGCGGCTTCAACACCTTTTGTTTGTAAATTTTATCAGTTATTCTACTGTAAGAATTAATGTTGAACAGAATCAATAAAATGCACAACTTATTCAATTCGGTGATCGGGTGACAGGTTTGAAAATTGATCAAGTACTACACTGTTAAATTAAAACCTGCAAATGCAGGGGCGGCTGCAAAACTGCAGGCGTTTTTATCACAATCATCGGGTGGATAGTTTTTTCAAGTCCATTAACATCCCCTTGGCAGTGGCTAACCAGAAACCAAAGCCCGAATATTTTCGATTGATATCAGCAGACATAAAAAACCTCCCATTGGGAGGCTTATCTATGAATAGATAAAACTACTGCGACCATTCGGTCGGGTTTCTATCCCAACGATGTAGGCGTAGTTTTTTGTGTAATTCTTGAGGAAGTGGCCCAGCTTCGCTGGCAGCAAGATTGGCTTCCACATGCTTCAGTTTCCGCATCCCGGGAATGATCGTGCTGATGCGCTCTTCATTCAGGATGAAACGCAGCGCCATTTCTGGCATGGTCATACCTTCCGGTACAAGCGGACGTAATGCATTGCTATGTTCCACGCTGCTTTTAAGATTCTCTGGGACAAAATATGTACTGCGCCAGTCGTCTTCTGGCCATGTGCTTTCCAATGTCAGATTGCCGGTCAGTGTACCTTCGTCAAAGGGAACGCGCGCAATGACAGCTACATCCATTTCCGCGCAAGCGGGCAGCAGTCCATCTTCGGGATTCTGGTCAAAAATGTTATATATCACCTGCACTGCATCGATCAATCCGCTGCGCACGGTCTTGACACCATTCCATGGTTCCCAGCGGTTGATGCTGATGCCAACTGCACCTATCAAACCCTGTGCGCGCAATTCGTCCATTTTCTTCGCCCACTGATCATCTTCGGCGAATTGATCTTCCCAAACATGAAATTGCATTAGATCAAACTTTTCCAGCCCGGCATTCTTCAAGCTGCTGTGAACATATTTTTCAATATGGTCAGGTGGGAAGCAGGTATCTAAGGAGAATTCGCGCCGGCTGGGCCAAATAAAGTTCTTTGGTGGAATCTTTGTTGCTGTAAATATATTTTTATCAGGGTTATTGCGCACTATCTCCCCCAGCAATTTTTCGCTGTGCCCCTCACCATAACCCCAGGCAGTGTCAAAGAAAGTACATCCCAGGTCAATAGATCGCTGCAGTGATGCCAGCGATTCTTCATCGTCCGAGCCTGTCCACCCGGCCATGCCCCACATTCCATACCCAATCTCGCTGACTTGCCAGTCTGTTTTGCCAAAACGTCGATATTTCATTTGATCTCCTTCGGTAAGTAAATAAGCGGGCTAATTCTACCATTCGGAAAATGTGAGGAGGTGGGTAGGCAGCATAAAATAAGTCCTTTGGCAATGACCTTCTCTCCCAGACCATAACAAAAAACTCTAATCAAACGGATGAGTGCTTTAGGGTTGCAAATTCCTCTCAAATGTAGGGGTAAAACACAATAAAAAGGGAGAAAAAGGCAATCCCGGCACAGATCGCCTGTACCCGAATGGGTAAACACACCTTCGCTGATTCAAAATCAGCATACTATAAAGAATAAGTCAAGCGCTCCCTGAACAATGTAAACTTAGT
>CAZBCD010000242.1:0-3481 GCA_964490205.1 uncultured Pelolinea sp.
CATGTGCGTTTGAAACTTTATAAGGGTAACATAATTGTGGTCGGGCGCAAATCCCCGTACAGCTTGTATCGTGAAGACTATGCCTCCTTTGGCCAGATGGATATTTATGACCAGCAGGATGCGAAAGGATTTATCAACCTGTGGGGTTTGCCCATGAAAGTAGACGCGCTCCTTAGCATAAAGGGTACCGGGCAAAGCCGCTTCCGCGCCCCTGATTACACTATATTTAAAAGAGACTAATCTGTTGGTAGTGTATGAACAGCAAATCAGGTAAACGCCTGCTCTGCCAAATACAAGGAGGATCAAATGAAATTATGGGGTAGCCGGTTTAATAAGGATCCGAGCGAATTAATGAAGCAGTTTAATCAAAGTTTTAGCTTCGATAAACGCTTATATGCTGTTGATATTCAGGGCAGCCTGGCATATGCTTCTGCGCTGCACGAGGCGGGGCTGATCACAGACAAAGAACTGATCAGCCTGCAATCTGGCCTTCAGAAGATTAGAAATGAGTTTGATTCTGGAGAATTTGAGGAAAAAGCTGAAGATGAGGATGTCCATACTGCTGTTGAGAGGCGTTTATCTGAGTTGATCGGTGAAATTGCTGGCAAACTCCACATGGGTCGCAGCCGTAATGACCAGGTTGCACTCGATGTTCGTTTGTACTGCATGGGAGAGATTGCGAAAACGATCAATCTGCTCAAAAACCTCCAACACAGTCTGATTGCTAAAGCTGAAGAGTATATATCTGTGATCATGCCGGGATATACCCATTTGCAGCCTGCTCAGCCCATCTTAATCAGTCATTGGATAATGAGCTTTTTCTGGATGTTCGAGCGGGACAAAGCTCGTCTAAAAGATGCCCTAACCCGCACAACAATCTCTCCCCTTGGTTCGGGTGCGTTGGCAGGAAATCCGTTTACGATCGATCGCGAAAAGATTGCCAAAGAATTAGGCATGTCATCGATCTCAATGAACAGCTTGGATGCAGTCAGCGATAGGGATTTTGCAGCCGAATTCTTGTTTGCCTTATCTATGATTGCGGTGCATATTAGCCATTTGGCAGAAGACATTATCCTGTTCTCATCCCCTGCATTTCATTTTCTGCAGATCGGAGAGGCTTTTTCCACCGGATCCAGCCTCATGCCGCAAAAACGCAATCCAGATTCGATGGAATTAGCACGTGGTAAAGCAGGGCGAGTCATTTCAGATCTGGTCAATTTGCTGTTTGTCTTGAAAGGGCTGCCTTCTTCCTATAATAAGGATCTTCAGGAAGATAAAGAAGCGCTCTTCGATGGTGTTGATACCATAAAAATGGTGCTTCCCATTGTTACCGGAGTGATCAATAACATAAAGGTCTTTCCAGAAAAGATAAAAACCCATCTAAATGACAGCCTGCTTGCCACCGATATAGCAGATTATTTAGTGGGGAAAGGTGTTCCTTTCCGGGAGGCACACCACCATGTCGGGATAGTAGTCAAGCTTGCCGAAGCAAAGGATATTCCACTTTCAGATGTTTCCCTTTCAGAATTAAAAAACATTACACCAAAATTTAACAGAGATGTTCAAGGTTTATTTGATATGGCACAATCTGTTGGCAGAAAGGATGGGATTGGAGGAACAGCCCCTGCAGCTGTAAAAAAACAGATCAATCGGGCGAAAGTAAAACTAGCCAATTGAATTTCCATAAGAATGATCTTGAAATTGGATAAATGATACCTACTGAATACGTGCCAGAAACCAGCAGATCAACAAAGTAAAATAACGTCCACTTTGTCAAACCAGTGCAAAATAGTCCTAAACTGTCCACAGCGTCCATTGTGTGCAATGTCAAGCCCCCAAATTTAGTACCCACTCATAAGTAGACACTTTCATTCAGATACTCCTCTCCTTGCCAAATTATATTGACGTGACTGGTTCACGTCTTTTCGAGCCTCCTGATCGTTTCTGTGTTTCTTATCAACCACCCCATTAGTATTTTTTATCTAAAGCTGGGGTGAGTAATTCGCAATTTTAGCCACTTCCCACTTTGTGAAGTCATCCGGGCTGGTGACGTTTCTCTCACCGACTTGACAAAGTGTTTGCGAAAGTGCCTTTTTCATCCCTCCTATCCCCCTCTAATCACCTTTCTATATCACCCATATTTCCCCCAAATTTTTCGTAAATTGTCACCTTTTGTCACCTTTTGTCACAATTTTTCCCACCACATATCCCCAGTCTTTCCCCCCTCTCCCTCTGAGAGGGAGAGGGGCGTGGTATGGGTGCAAACGGGCGCGGCATAGATCGCTTCACTACCTGCACATTGCGCCCTTCGTCGCCCCTGCCTGAGAATCGGAAAAGTGCATTTCGACCATAATACATAATAAGAGATGGCAGGACAACACTGCCATCTCTTAACATGCTGAGTAGGAATTTAAATCTATCGGTGGATAAGTTTTCCCAGCAGCGGCACCCTCACATAGATCGCGTTCTCCGGGCACATCTCCTGGCAGCAGTAGCAGCGGATGCATTTGGCGTAATCATACACCAGCGGCTGTGTGTGGCTCTCGTTCATCCATGAAAGCGCCTTCGGTTCCACCGGGCACACTTTCACACACGTTCCGCATCTTGTGCATGCCTCTGGGTTGATCGTTGGCCGTGGAGCGGAATGCCTTCGCATGAAGTCCGAAGAAAGGAAAGAAGTCCCCGTTGTCGTCGGTACCGGGCTGCGGTTTACGTCAAAACCAGAGTTAGTGAAATCTTCTACAGGATCACCGACAATGGTGATATTCCGCATGGTTCCCAATCCAAATTCCTCACCCACTACCAGCGGCTCAACCAGATTTGGATCGAGATCAATCATCTCACACACCACGCTGTCCAGCGCCACTGGATCAGTCGAGAACAGCAATACGTTCATAGCGCGTGGTTTGCCGTTGCGCGGGCCGTTGCCCTCCATTGCCATGATCCCATCCATAATATACAGGCGCGGTTTCAACAGCAGGTTCAGGTCCACCAGCATCTTCGAGAACAGCAGCGCATTCGGCATCACAGAATGGAATTCCGCTTTGCGCTGACCTGGGATGCAGCCAAAAGTGTTCTTGATCGCGCCGGTGATGCGCACCAGAGATTGGGTCTTTAGCTTTGATATGCTCACCAGCCCGTCGCTCTCCACCACACCCTTCGCGATTTCAAACTTATTTACCAGTTTCCCATCCGGGTTTGATAAGGTCACCGCGTTCTCAAAATCCGCGAACGGGATGCTCATAGCGTCCGCTATCTCAAGGAATCCGGCTTTGCGGGCATTCCCGCGCGGGTTCCCAAACCCGGGTGAATCGCCAAAACTGAGCACTGCCCCTGCTCTCTGGAATGCTTCCGCTACTGCTTTGAAAACCATCGGGTGCGGTCCAATGCACTTTTCCGGACTGTCACCGGCTAAAATATTCGGTTTCAGGAGGATCTTTTCCCCGGGTGCTGTAAATTGCCCCGCCCCGCCTAAAAGGTC
>CAZBCD010000243.1:0-3478 GCA_964490205.1 uncultured Pelolinea sp.
TTTGAGGAGATTTCACACATTTACGGGTGGTGCTAATTTTGGGGTTCAGCACCAGTTTCTTCACTTGAATGAATTACAATAGTCCAGCAAAGGAGATAAGATGGAAGAAAAAGTTCAACTTGCTAATAATTATATTGTTAAGAATAAACAAAATATTCTTGGTTCTCTATTTAAACTCTTAGAGATTAAATCTATCTCTTCAGATCCAAAATTCAAACCGCAGCTCTTTAAAGGGGCCGAATGGATTGAAAAATATTTAAAAAAGATCGGTATTCCTGAAACAAAAATATTACTAACACAACAGTACCCTGTTGTGTTTGGAGAAGATTGTAAATACGGAAAAGATAAGCCCACCATTCTAATATACGGGCATTATGATGTACAACCACCAGACCCACTCGAATTATGGGAAACTGATCCTTTTACACCAACTGTTATAGATAATCTGATCTATGCTCGTGGTGCATCTGATATGAAGGGTCAATTAATGGTAATTCTCAGTGCAATTCAAGCAATAAATGAAACCAGCGAACTACCAGTAAATATAAAAATCATGATCGAGGGTGAAGAGGAGATTGGTTCACCAAGCGTTGGAGAATTCCTAAAATCAAATCGCGAGTTATTAACCAGTGATTTTGTATTAAATTTAGATGCGGGAATGATCTCAAAAACACAGCCAACCATCGTATATGGGCTACGCGGCTTGGCATATTTTGAAATTCATATTACAGGACCTGGGCATGATCTTCATTCCGGTTTATTTGGTGGTGTCGTTATGAATCCAATCCAAGCTCTCGCCACAATCATTTCTGGCATGGTTAATGATAAAGGGGTGATCCAGTTGCCTGGTTTTTATGATGATGTCTTGCCCTTATCCGTAGAAGAAAAGGATGAACTCAAGAAGTTGGGTCTTAATAATGACTTTTACTTAGATCAAACTGAGGCGATAGCGCTTTTTGGAGAGGAAGAATATACCCCAACAGAGCGTATCGGAGCCAGGCCTACATTAGATGTTAATGGAATCGTGGGAGGTTATACAGGTGAGGGTCCTAAAACCGTTATTCCTTCCAAAGCTGTAGCGAAATTGTCAACGCGACTGGTTCCAAAACAAACCCCAGAAAAAGTTAATTCTCAACTTCATGAATATATGAAACAGCATGCTCCCAAACAAATAGAATGGGAGATAAGGCAATTATCCAGTGATCCAGCTTGCATTACAAACCCTAATTTTTATGCTACACGATGCTTCGCTGATACTTTGCAAACTGTATGGAGAAAGGAACCTGTTTATAAACGTGAAGGCGGTAGTATCCCGATCGTCACACACATGCAAAAAATTCTAGGTATCGAAAGTATCCTGAGTGGATTTGGTTTGCCTGAAGATAAAATACACAGCCCGAACGAAAGAATGGACTTAGACGTATTCTGGAAAGGAATTGAAACTGTTATATATTATTTCTTTAAAATCGCGGATGGTTGCAAATGAACCCAAGTAAAAAAGAAAATAAACTCCCCAGCTATGGAGGACAGGCACTCATTGAAGGAATACTCATGCGCGGTAGAAAATATGTGGTTGCTGCGTTTCGGGCGCCGGACGGATCTATTTATGTTGAAGAGGAAAAACTCGGCGGTATTTATAAAACAAAATTATCGAAATGGCCCTTTTTTCGTGGCTTGGTGATCCTTTGGGACTCATTGTCTTTAGGGATGAAATTCCTCACTCTTTCAGCCAATATTCAATCCGGCGAAGAAGAACAGATTGAAGGAACCGCTCTTTATCTAACGTTGCTAATATCAATTTCTTTTTCTATAGGATTGTTCTTTGTACTCCCCTCCTTATTGATCCATACTCTTTCACGATTTGTTGAACTGCCGACATTTATTATCAATTTTGGGGAAGGGATCACTCGCCTTCTGGTATTGGTTTTTTATTTATGGATCATTGGGAAAGGCAGCGATATTTCACGTGTGTTTGCGTATCATGGCGCTGAACATAAAACAATTAATGCATTTGAGAATAATATTGACATCAATATCGAAAATGTGAAACATTTTCCTCTTGAACACGCCCGTTGCGGTACGTCTTTCCTGCTAACATTAGTATTAATATCGATTATCATTTTCTCACTTCTTGGTCAAATGCCATTGTGGAAAAGAATTATTTCTCGTATTCTGATGGTACCAATCATTGCTATGGTTTCATATGAAGTAATAAAGTGGATGGGAGACAACTCGGAAAATATATTGGTTATAGTGGTTTCATATCCCAATTTATTGTTGCAGAAGCTAACTACACGTGAACCAAACGAAAAGATGATTGAAATTGCTGTCAAAGCTTTAAATAAATTAATTAAGCTGGAAAGTGCATAATTCTGCATATAATAAAAATAGAAAGATTGAGGAAGCATGGGAGTTAAAACAGATCTTACAGATGCACTTCACTTTGCCATGAAAGAAAAAAATAATACAAGTAAAAATGCAATACGCCTTGCGCTTTCTTCAATTAAGCTGGCAGAGGTAGAGAAAGGCGAAAATCTTGAAGATGTGGAAATATTCAGCATTCTTCATAAAGAAATTAAAACCAGGGAAGAGACAATAACCGAAGCAGTGAAAGCCGGTCGGGAAGGAATGATAGTGCCATTAGATGAAGAGATAAAAGTACTTAAAGAATTCCTGCCATCTGAACTTACAGATGATGAACTAACTGAAGAAATCAATAAGGTAATTTCAAATTTGAATGCAACCACGATAAAACAGATGGGAATTGTTATGAAAACTGTTATCGAAAATGTCCAGGGGCATGCATCAAACGACCGTATCAGTAAAATTACAAGAAGCTTATTGCAACCGAAATAAATGCCAAGCGCACTTTTTGATCAAGTAAAAAAGAAATTGCTGCATAGCAGAATTGCGATTGTCGTCGTATTCCTCTTTGTAGCGACTTTAATATTCTTCATTATTGTTTTACCAATTTCATTTCGTCCTACTCCCTCGTTGTTAAATATCGGAGATGTAGCATTTCAAGATATTCGTGCCCCCAGGTCTTTTTCTTACGTGAGTGGATACCTAACAGGAATAGCGCAAGATGAGGCTGAAAAATCCGTTGCCCCTGTATATTTGCCCGCAGACCCGGCTATCAGCCGAAAGCAAATTGAGACTCTAAAAACGATTATTAATTATATTTCCTCAATTCGAGTTGATGCATACGCGGAAGGTGAACAGAAGGTTGAAGATATCCAAGCAATTGAAGTTATAACATTATCCGAAAACACGGCGAATGCACTTGCCAATCTTAATGATGAAAGGTTTGATTCTATTCAAACCGAGTCTCTTTATGTACTCGAACAAGTAATGCAAAATTCAATTCGCGAGGATCAGGTTTCAGTTATCCAAAGGAATCTGCCATCGCAAGTCGGATTGAATTTTAATGAACAAGAAACTCCAATTATCAGCGAGATTGTTTCACAGCTCATCATTG
>CAZBCD010000244.1:0-3452 GCA_964490205.1 uncultured Pelolinea sp.
GAGACCACACTATTTACATTGCTAAGTGGTACTAAAAATGGGGTGCACCTCAGACCGGAGACTGTAAAATTATTGCTTCTGCGTCTTCGCATGCATCCCAATTATCCTTTCTCAGCGGTGGGCTGCTTTCAGGTGTATATGGGACTCCGTGCATGGCAGGTGGTACATCTTTAGCAATTTCAATCGCTTCCAGTTCGTGTATGGCCGATATTTGATTATTTAATTCAGTGAGCAAGTAATCAGATTCATCCTTGCCCAATTCCAGAGCAGCTAATTCAACCAGATGGTCAAAGGTCTCACGTGATATTTCTTGTTTTAAATTTGCCATTAATTTTCAGTTCCCATGATTACGCATCCCAAGCAGTATATCGGAATTCATAATAGACCGCAAGCACTTTATGCATATATTAGCTGATCAAACGCACTTCCAGAAACTACAATGCTATAATCACACAAACACCTATTAGGTCTGTTAAAAACAATGGCCGATATTGTTAAGAAGAAGAAACGGGCGCGCCGGAGATATTGGATTTCCGCCTTTTTCTTAACGCTGTATGCTCTGGTTGGTTGGCTGCGGTTTTATCAAACACTCCTGTATTGGTACTATTTTCTTGGATTGGGCCTTTGGCCGCATCCCCTTTACTTTGCCGTAAGCGGGGGTATGATCGGTATTGGATACAGTCTGGCGCTGATCTTTCATCTTGCGCGTTTCAAATATACGGGGCGGTACATTCGCTTTCTGGGCTTTCTTCTGATCGTTTGGATCTGGATTGACCGCATCTGGATTGGAATGCGCGATTCATTCATCTCCCTGCTTCCAATAACGATTATTATCACAATATGTACAATTGGATTGGATTTACTATTAGCAAGAAAAACAGAGTATATTAAGAAAAGCAAACAACATGCATGAAAAAATAGAAAAGGAAGCAAAATTCTACATTCGCAATCTTAATAAAATTGAAATGCAGATCAAAGACCTTGGCGGAGTTGCCACCCAACCGCGTGTGTTTGAATCTAACCTTCGCTTTGATACATGCGGGAGAGAGTTATCTGCTTCCTATCAGGTCCTGCGCCTGCGCCAGGATACGCGCGCGCGGTTAACCTACAAGGGACCTGCCGATCCCAACAGCGAGGTGAGTGCACGTTTGGAATATGAAGTGGAAATAAGCGATCTCACTACGACTGAGAGCATTTTCGAAGCATTAGGCTATGAAGTTATCACGATCTATGAAAAATACCGTACATCTTATTCCCTTGACAATGTCGAACTCTCACTGGATGAGATGCCATTTGGAGAATTCATGGAAATCGAAGGGGCAGACGCACATCAAATCCGACAGATGGCGGATAAATTGAATTTAAAGTGGAAAAACCGCTCTTCTCTAAGTTATTTACGCATCTTCTCACAGGTTAAAGAACAGCTAGGGCTATCAATGCGGGATCTAACTTTTAGTAATTTTTCCGGACTGGATATCCAACCCGATCATCTACAGCTTTCTTATGCCGATTATCTGGCTTCGAATAAGTAGGTTGTGCATTCGAATCTCTCCGGGGGCACCTTCTTATTGGGTTCTTGAGTTGCATTTGTTAAGGATACTTTGTACAATGATTATGTAATCTTGTATAGCAAAAAAGTGGTGGTTCCCGAGAATCCCAAAAATAGCGGGAGTAACTTTCAAAACCGTCATTATCAATTAGCGATTTTAATCTGTCTGGAGGAGGTTGTGATGAAAAGAGCAATTTTTTTTATTGGTTTATTATGCTGTTTAATAGTTGCATGTGGAGATAAACCACCATCGGTAGAAGTTTCCACGACTGAGGAAAAACCCGAGAATGTTAATGCTCCGGCTAATGAAGCACCTCAGGCAGATACTAGCCCTGCTGATGAAGAGGAAGCGACGGAATTTTTCCCATGGGGTTGTGATGACTTTTCGGTTGAACCGGGGAAAGATGTTGGATTTTTCTATGAATGGACATCAAAGACAGAAGAACAGAATAATGAATATTTTACAGTTGCTGAACATAACACAACCCTAAATGGCGTTCCGATTAACGCAATTTATGAGGGGATTGGCGAGATTGAATACGATGGAGAAGGGAATCCCAAACAGCTATACTGGGTTGTGATCGGCGAATTCCCACCTGGCACGTATGAAATGGTAAACACAATCGAGATTACGGAACCTGTATATGACGGCTGGGATTGGTATGGACCTGACAGTGAATATCCCTCCATGGAAAGCAGCTGCACGATGACTGTAGGTGACGTTGGCGATGGCGCACCAGCTAGTCCAGAAGACATTCCCTCATCACCTGCGAAGGCATGCCAAATCGATTCAGCAGTTAAAGAAGACTGGGAAATCGCCCTTTGTGAGACTTTTGATGCGGATACCATCCTGTGGACTGGAAATCAAGAAGGCACATCTGCCCGCATCGAAGGCGGTCAATATATTTTAGACAACTCAACCAAAGTACAGCAGGGGTATACGACAGGGTTTATTTTCCCTGTGTTTGCCGGTAGTTCTCAAGACCATATGGTCTCAGTAGATGGAACAATGGAAAGTAACTATCAAGATTGCACATGGGGAGTATTTATACGGAGTTTATCGAATGAGATCGTTTATTTCTTTATGATCAATAATAGTGGATGATATACGCTGACTGGATCATCTGACCGCGAGTCTTCCAGGTATCTCGGAAATATTGATAGCGGTTCGAACAGCGCCATTGTCGGGGATGGCACAAATACGATTACCGCTGTGGCTGATAATAAGCAGATGGAATTTTATGTAAATGGTGAGCTGATCACCACGCACGAAGCAATCAATAGTGAGAATCCTGATTTCGGCCTGATAGTGTGGGGGGGTGAGGGTGTAACGGCGATAAATCGTTTCGACAATCTGCTTGTGCGCACCAAATAGGAGCAAGCAAATAAACTGCATGGCGAAATTAATATTCAATTTTTGGGTCGCCCTTTCGGGTGATACTATGAAAGCGTTCCTACTGAATTGCTAAACTTGAAGTAAGAGACAAACAAGTTTAGAAGAGGAAGAACGCTTATGTATCCATTCTATCTTGGAATTGACCTGAATCTCAAGCGCACTTTTCTGGTACTAAAGAACACCAAATAAATACAAATCTATTGAGTCGCCTTTCCTGGTTTTAGGTGCAATTGTGGTGCAATACCGGTGGATACAATGGGCACAATGGACGCTGTGGACAGTTTTTTACTTATTTTGTGGACATAATGGACGCAATAACACTGTGTGGACACTATGGACAACTTGAGTACCTGACTTCGAATCAGAAGGTAATGTGTCCATAGTGTCCACACAGTAGTACAGCGTCCACAAAACCCATTAAAAAGGGCTTAAACTGTCCATTGTGTCCACGGTGTCTCAATAAAATTGCATCTAAGAAAGCGTCTGTCAAGGATTTTTATATAAATG
>CAZBCD010000245.1:0-3450 GCA_964490205.1 uncultured Pelolinea sp.
CCATGTATCAGGCAGCTGATGCATTCAAAGCCGGTGTTAGTCTTCAGGATTACGCAATAGACCATCAAGAACTCGCACTAATGCTCGGAAAGTAGGAGAGTAAAAAAGAAGATCCGCTTTTATTGCAGATCCTCTTCTGTGATTTAGTCGAATATGGTTTCTCTAAAAAACGCCATATTTTCTACAGCATTTCCTTTTTTGATGAGCTTACCAAGCTGCTCCATCCCAATTTTATCGATCATATTGTCAAACGCCATCATCCATCGTACACCTTCACCAATCGTTTGGGCTGGGTCAGTTCGATAAGGGAATAGATCAAGTGATTTCCATCCTGTGTAATTGGTCTTCCTTAGCCAGTAGAACATCTCAAGAAATGCAAGGAAATGCACAGACGCAAACATCATATCAGCATCCGCGTCACTGTAATTATCATTGAGATGAAGATGAAATAATTTATTCCCTTCTCTCTGTGCGAGGGCCACAGATTCGGCAAGATTTTCATGAGCGTATAAAAGATGCCCTACGTCAATATTTATTCCCAAATTATCCCTCTGGACATCTTTAATCAGCATCAGTGATTTCGCCACGGTACTGATAAATGAATATGATCGCGGTTCATATGGTTTCGGTTCCAACCCAATTCTTATTTCCGGATTATAGTCAGCTACAGTTTGCAAACCTTCAACCCACCAGGAATACATGAACTGGTAATCAGATTCAAAATAATAGTCAAAGCCATCTTGGCCCGGCCAGATATTTATAAATGGGCATTTAGCTTCAGAAGCAAGCTCGATCACACGCTTGACATAATCTACCGCAAGTGCGCGGATTTTTGGATCAGGAGCGCCAAGTGTTCCTTTTGCAAAATCCACACCTCCCCACAAATTGGGAGCTATGCCAATCAGCTTAAGCCCGTTGGTATCCAATGCCGAGCGGACATCTTTCCAATTTCGTGAATTAATTCCAACGCATGTTGAATCATCAGATTCATCGTGGTTCATTTCCACACCCTGGATCAATCCCTGCTTGCCAGCGATATCGATCAAGTTTAATACCAGTTTATTTTCACCGGGTTTGGCATAAGTGGGATTAAATCGGTCTGAAGGGTAGTTATAGTTATGAAGAATGGCTGCATATTTTTTCTCGCTCATCTCGATCTCCTTTTTCTAAAATATATACTCATATAAATTATTACCTCTTCATGTTAAGTAAAAATGATTCTCATGAAGAGGTAATTGATCGTTATTGGTAGTTGTTCTTATGCCTTATTCTCAACAATCCCATTTCCATTTTCGTGTATAACTTTCGGCTTATAGCGGAATTTTTGCGCCTCAATTAGCAGAGCGAGCAGAATGATAAAGCCACGTACCGCTTGCACCCAGAATGGATCCACGTCCATCAGATTCAAAGCATTATCAATAATTGATAGAAGCATCACTCCGGCAAATGCGCCGCCGACACTACCTAAACCACCCTGTAAACTAACACCGCCAATAACGGATGCGGCTACTGTTTCCAGTGTCATACCCGATCCGAGAGATGATATGGATGTTTCCAATCTCCCGAGCAGCATCCATCCCGCGAATGCGCCCAAGAAACCGCTGATCACATATGCCCTTGTAATGATTTTCTTCGGATTAAATCCAGACGCCCGTGAGGCGTCTCTGTTTGCGCCAACAGCTCTGAGTTCTCGTCCAAATTTAGATTGGTTCAGGAGATAATTCACAACCAGATACATTATCAAAGTTACACCCACCGAGACTGGAAAACCGCGGATCCTTGTCCCTCCCAACCAGTTATAAAGAGGCGGAGAACCGGTCATGATCTGGCCTTCGCTGATAATCAATGCGATCCCCCTCAATACCAGCTGCATGGCAAGCGTAACAATGAAGCCATTCATTTTCAGCCTGGTGATCAGCATTCCAATGATCCAGCCGCTCAAAGCCCCGGCTATGAGCATCAAAGGGATAACAATGAACGGATTGACCATCAAACCGGAAGCCTGAGCGCCGCCGGCGTCTGTACGCGGTTCTACCATTAACCACATTGCCACTACTGTCGTTAATGACAGCACACCCTCTGCCGATAGATCAAAGTTTCCAGTTAATAGAACAATAGTCTGGCCAATAACTAATATACCCAGCACGCTTGCGTGAAGAAGAATGTTTATAAAATTCGGGATCGTGAAAAATCTCTCGCTCATCTGTATCGCAAAGAAAGCAAACACAGCCACGACGATGATCCAGATGAATTGGTCAAGGAGTAGTTTCACCCAGTCAATATTTTTTCTAGAGTTAAGCATGGTTGTTCACTCCTCCTTCAATTGCTGTGAGAATATTCTCTGGTGTTGTTTTCTTTTCACCCTTTTTAAATTCCTCTGTAATGCGGCCGTCATTCATGACCAGAATGCGGTCGCAAACGCCGATTAGCTCACGGATTTCAGTCGAAATGATAATCGTTGCGACTCCTTGTGAAGCCATTTCATCTATGATGCGGAAGATGTCCATTTTCGCGCGCACATCCACACCTTGAGTAGGTTCATGCAAGATCAGGACGTGTGGTCGGGTTGTGGCGAGTTTGGCAAACACAACTTTCTGCTGGTTTCCGCCGCTCAGAAGTCGCACCGGCTGGTCCTGATTAGGAGTAATGATCTCCAATCTATCAATATACTCGGCAACGATTTTTTTCTCTTCAGTTTGGTTGACGAGATTGATTAACCGGATCAGGCGATTAAGAATTGGATAAGTGACATTTTCTCGCAGCGGTCTGACTCCTACCAGGCCGTAGCGGTAGCGGTCTTGGGGTAAATATGCTAATCCTTGATTGAATGAATCAAAAGGCTGCTTTGCGGTGAAATTCTTACCTTTAATTTTCACATCACCTATACCGCGGTATTCCAAACCAAAAAGGCCCGTCACAAGCTGTTCTGCACCGCACCCCTGCAAACCGGTAATGCCAAGCACTTCACCTTTCCGCACTTCGAGATTGATGTCTTCATAGTATCCCCGGCGCGCAAGATTTTCAAGCACAAATACCACTTCATCTGTGCAGGTTGATTTCCTTGAATAGTCTTCAACGTCTTCACCAACCATCATCTTAATTAATTGTGGGATGTTAATTTCAGACACCTTTTCCGTTCCCACAAGCCGACCGTCCCTGAGCACTGTCACTCGGTCGCAGATCTCAAATACTTCTTCAAGGTGGTGTGAAATATAGATAAATGAAGCACCTTTATCTTTAAGCGACTTCACAAAATTAAATAGGCGGTTAATTTCTGCCCTGGATAGGGGCGCCGTTGGTTCATCTAAAATGATCAGTTTGGCTTTTTTACCAAACAATGCCTTTGCGATCGCCAACATGGTCTTCTCCGCAACACCCAAACCTTCAACACGCTTTGTTACATCCAGGTCAAGGTTTAATTTCTTTAAGCGGCCTTCTGCTTCCTTGTGT
>CAZBCD010000246.1:0-3443 GCA_964490205.1 uncultured Pelolinea sp.
GATCAGGAGAGAACTCCTTTTTTGTTTTTACTGGTTCTCCATCAACCATTGACTCTGTACCAATCAAATCAATCAACTTAAACTGTGCCTGGAACATGGGCGCGTCTGATGGGTTTAATCCGCCCAACGGCGGCTTCTTGCTCATTTGAGTATGAAACTTAGCTGCGCCTGGATATTCAGCAAAATATCGAAGATACTGCTCGCTATCGACACCAAAAGACCGGATCAAGTCCTGACGCGCAAAGACCATATCCCGCTCATCAAAGCGGTTGATTCCGCCCCAAATATCTTTTTCATAGGTTGGTCTCTTTACCATGCAGCCATCCTAGTTAAGTATCATTCTGCAGTCCAGCGCAAGTGCACCCTGGCCACCAGGGAATACACGCAGCGGGTTTATCTCTATCTCGCTGATCTGCGGATTGTCAATCGCTAACTGACTGATCTTCATGATCGCATCTTCAATCGCGCCGATATCATAAGTTAATCCACCCCGCCAGCCATTCAATAATTGATATGCTTTGGTACTTCTTATCATTTCAGGCACATCTTTGTGTGTAAGCGGTGCTATGCGGAAAGCCACATCTTTAAACAGCTCAACAAACACTCCGCCCATCCCAAACATGATCAGTGGCCCAAAACTGGGATCGCGTTTCATGCCAATGATTACTTCTTTCCCTTCGGCCGCCATTTTCTCAACAAGCATTCCGTCTATCGCTGCAATCGGATTTACACGCTTCATATTCTTCATTATTCGCTGAAATGCTTCTTCCAATGCCGCGCTGTTTTCGATATTTACGGCGACTGCCTTCGCGTCCGATTTATGCAGTACGTCTTTCGAGGCTCCCTTCAATACTACAGGGTAACCCAGTGCATCCGCAGAAATCAGTGCGTCTTCCATAGTTTTAACCAGCTCCCCAGTAACGAGAGGAATACCATAGACTGCCAACACATCACGCGTGTGATGCTCTCCCCATAATTTAAGATCAGGATATTCCTTCAGTATCGAGTGAACTTTTTCCTTCTTTGAACTTTTTATATCCCCGGTTCCTATTGCACTTCTGTGAAAATTCTTCCCTTGCTTCTGCAGCGCGCTGAACATCACACCTGACTGTGAGGGATAATCTATCATTGGAATTTTATTTGCATGCAGCGTATCCCGCGCTTCTTGTATGCTCGCATATCCCATCAGGCACGCAATGATTGGCTTGTTGGTATGTTTGGATGTGTCCACAATTGCCTGTGCTATCTTAACCGGATCCACCAGTGACTGAGGAACAAGCACCGCCAGCGCCATATCCACACCCTCATCCTGCAGTGCCTGGGTTAGGGCATGAGCATACTCTTCTTCCGCCGCCCCGCCCAGCATATCCACCGGGTTAGCCACCTGGGCTGATGCATTTAATTTCTCCCCCAGCGCTATTTGTGTAGTTTCCGATAGTTCAGCAAGGTAGATATCGTGTTCAGAAAAACTATCCGATGCCAAGGCAGCTGGCCCACCGGAATTAGTTACTATGACAGCCTTGTTTCCACTGGGTGGCTTCAGCCAATCCAGCGCCATGGAGCAGTTTAACAAATCCTTTATTGTACGCACCTCAAACATCCCGCTTTGCGTAAATGCAGCTGTGTATGCTACGTGTGAGCCTGCCAGTGAACCTGTGTGAGATGATACTGCTTTCGCGCCTTCTGCGCTTCTTCCCGCTTTAAGCACAACAATTGGCTTAACCCGTGTAACTTCACTCGCGACGCGTACAAATCGCTGACCATCTTTGACCCCTTCGATATACGCTGCAATAACGGTCGTGTCCTTATCATTAGCCAGATACTCGATCATATCTATCTCGGATACATCCGCCTCATTTCCCAGGCTTAAGAAATGCGAGAATCCAATTCCCTGATGCGCGACATGGTCCACTACGCCACCGCAAACAGCACCAGATTGGGAAATGAAACCAATCCCCCCCGATGCGGGAATACCGCGTATGAAGGTAGTATTCAAGCCGGTGATCAGGTTCATTGTACCCACACAGTTTGGCCCGATCATACGCATATGATATTTCTTTACGATTCTAATAAGCTCTTTTTCCAACGCTGTACCATCCGCGCCAACTTCTTTGAAACCTCCGGAAATAACGGTAACCGCTTTTACTCCTTTTTCACCACAATCGGTGATTATGCTTGCGATGAATTTTGCGGGGAGAATAATCACAGCAAGATCAACTGGATCTTTTTCGTCCATGATGCTTGGGTAGCATTTTAATCCGAGGATTTCTTTTTCTTTGGGATTGATAGGATAGACTCTCCCATCATATCCATACGCCAACAAATTCTTTACGATTCCATTACTTAATTTATCGGAGTTTTTCGAGGCGCCTATGACAGCGACACTTGCAGGTTCAAAAAACGGTTTCAATGGTTCACGCATTTGTATCCTATATCTAATTTTCTCTAAATTATTATCTCGCTTCAGCCGATAGATATATGTTTACCATCTGATGAAGGTTTAGGCAGCCGAGGGAGGAGCCAATCAAGAAAGGCACCCACGCTTCGAGTTTGCATAAGGACTTTTCCAGGACCGGTGAGATCAATGACTAGACCTTCACCTCCGAAAATAGTTGATTTTAATCCGCCGATCGTACGCACTTTAAAACCAATATCTTCAGAGAATGCAACTAAATGCCCGGTATCTACAGTATAAGATTCTCCTTCGGATAAATCCATTTCATGAATCGCGCCGTAACTTGATAAGATAAGCGTACCGATGCCCGTACAGCGGAGCATGATCAACCCCTCACCACCAAAAAAAGTTTTCGCCCCACCCCACTTCGTATCTGTCGTTACGCCCTCGCTGGAAGCAAGAAATGATCCTGATTGGACCAGGTACGTTTCCCCTGCCATATCAAATGTAAATACATCACCCGGAAGCGTTGGGCCCAGCATAATTTCCCCGCTCCCACCTGATGCCTGGTATGTATTAATAAAGAAGGATTCCCCACCCAGGACAGACCGTGCGAGTGATTTCAATAAGCCGCCTTTCATTTTGGTTTCCACTTGAATATTTAATGACAATGCAACCATGGATCCCGATTCTACAGATATATTTTCATTGGGGTCGAGAGCAACCTTTGCCATTGAATAGGATGGTCGATATAAAATTTCTGTTTTCATTTTTTCCTCCAAATTTTATATGTTATCTGACTAAAATTATATAGGATGTTATCTATCCAAAATGCGTTCTTTGTGTTAAACTACTTCTCGGCAAGTTAACCAGCATTGGTTACCTTTCCGCCTTTGAGATCACATCCTCGTGTTGTTAAGGGCATACCCAGGGAAAGGAGGAATCCTTTATGCATAATTATGAATTAGTGGTTATCATCCACCCTGATCTGGATGACGAAGCGATCGAACAGGCATTAGATCGAATCAGAGGTTGGATCACAGATAGT
>CAZBCD010000247.1:0-3434 GCA_964490205.1 uncultured Pelolinea sp.
ATTTCATAATGGCGAAAAGAAGAATGATCCTCAAATGGCGAAAGAACTAGCATCCTATGCTGATATATTTGTAAACGATGCTTTCGGAACCGCTCACCGGGCTCACGCTTCAAATGTAGGAGTATCCGAGTATCTTCCAGCGGTAGCTGGATTGTTACTTGAAAAGGAAATTGAATATTTAGACCAGACAATTGAAAAGCCAAAAAAACCTTTTATCGCAATTCTCGGCGGCGCCAAAGTGAGCGATAAGATAAATGTAATAAAAAACCTATTAGAAAAAGCAGATACGATATTAATTGGTGGAGGAATGGCAAACACATTCTTCAAAGCACAGGGGTATCCCGTCGCTGATTCATTGGTTGAAGATGATGCGTTAGAAACTGCACGGGAATTAGTGAGTTCTGGTGGGGTAAAACTCAGACTCCCGGTTGATGTCATTATTGCGGATGATTTCAATAATGGAGCAAAATCTAAAGTTATGTCTGTAGGTCCTGTACCTGAGGGATGGAGAATTCTTGATATCGGGCCAGAGACGATTGAAAATTATAATAAGGTTATATCCCAAGCTGGCACAGTTGTATGGAATGGCCCGATGGGGGTTTTTGAAATGCCGAATTTTGCAAAGGGAACATTTGAAATAGCAAATGCCGTTGCAAATAGTGAGGCGATCAGTATCATCGGCGGTGGTGATTCCGCATCAGCTATTCAAAAATCAGGTTTAGCTGACAAGATTAACCATATCTCAACTGGCGGGGGTGCTTCTCTTGAAATGCTTGAGGGAATTCAACTTCCCGGCCTTGTTGCTCTTGAGGATAAATAAACCTGAAAATTTTAAATGATTCCGAGCATTTCCGCTCAGGTTTTTGTTCTGGACATTTTTTTGACTGTTTAGTAAAATAAACCGTCTTGATAAATTTATATCGGAGGAAGTTTTGGCAAATATTAGATCTGCAATTAAAAGAAATCGGCAAAATAAAAAACGCCGTGTACATAATCGTGTTTTCCGAGGAAGTGCGCGCACACAAGTCCGTAAAGCCCGCAACGCGATTGTTGCCGGTGAAAAGAAATTAGCCGTCGAGGAAGTAAAACAAGCGATTGTAAAGCTAGATCGCGTTGCAGCAAAAGGTATTATTCATAAAAATAATGCTGCGAGGAGAAAAAGTCGCTTGATGAAACAATTAGCATCATTAGATTAGTAAATAAAATCCATTGATTGCGTTAAAATAACGGGAGATTAATCATCTTCCCGTTTTTTATTTTATATAGGCAGAAAAGTATGTTTGAAAAAGAACAAAATGAAATCCAATTCCAAATAGAAAACATCCTTAACAATCAAGGTATATCTAAACAACCGCTTAAATGGTCCTGGATACCTTTTAGCGGGCATTGGGGAATTTCTACTTCATTCTTTTCAACTGCTTCCTTCGCGGCAAGAAAGCAGAAGGGAATAAATGTCCGACAGCATGCCACCGATATTGCTGATCAAATTGCATCAACACTCAAATTACCATCCGCGTTTGAAAAAGTAGAAGCAGTTAATGGATATTTAAATCTCTACTATGATTCTGCTGTATTTGCGAAGCGAGTAATTGACGAAATATTAGATGAAGGGGATAGATTTGGACGTGGGTATCCCACGGGGAAGAAGATCATGGTTGAGTATTCCCAACCAAATACACACAAAGCTTTCCATGTTGGACATCTTCGAAATATGGTTTTAGGCTCAGCTATTTGTGAAATATTGGAGTTCTCTGGTGATGATGTTATTCGGGCGAATTATATTGGAGACATTGGTTTACATGTAATTAAATGGCTATGGAATTATTTAAATTTCCATAAAGGAGAGGTACCCCCACTTGAGGGGAAGACAGGGTGGATGGGGGGGTTATATGCTGAAGCAGTAAAAAAGATTGATGATAATTTGGAGTATGAAACCCAGGTACGCGAAGTTTTTAAGCTTTGGGATGAAAAAGATCCAAAAATTGTCGCTTTATGGAAAAGAACTAGACAATGGTCAATAGAAGCTTTTGATGAAGTTTATGAGTTGCTGGGAATTAAATTTGACAAGACGTATTTCGAAAGTGAAGTTGAGGAACCGGGGAAGGAAATTGTTAAGCATTTAATCAATGATGGCATTGCCCAGGATGAACGTCCAGAAGGGGCAGTCATCGTCGACCTCGACGCGATTTTAGGCACTGAGGAAAAATACCGTGTGCTGGTCATATTACGATCTGATGGTACTTCCCTGTACCCAACAAAAGATCTTCCGCTTGCAATTATGAAATTCGCTGAATTTGATCTGGATAGGTCAATTTATGTGATAGACGTTCGCCAATCCCTATATATGAAGCAGATCTTTAAGATACTTAACCTGATGGGAAATGAATGGGCACAGGACTGCTATCATTTAGCATATGAGATTGTGAATCTTCCAGGAAACGTGACGATTGCATCCAGGGAAGGAACTGTTGTATTATTGGAAGATCTAATTTCTGAAGCTGAGAAAAGAGCCTTCAAGATCGTCGAGGATAAGAATGCGGAGTTAGATGAAAAAATAAAGAAGGACATTTCACAAAAAGTGGCGATTGGGGCGATTAAATATTCTCTGCTCTCCAGAGATAATACAAAGGTGATCACGTTTGACTGGGAAGCTGCTATGGATGTGAATGGACAAGCGGCACCCTATATTCAATATGCAGCAGTAAGGGCAAATAGCATACTCAGAAGAGTACAATTTTCCCTTCCTGAAAGCAAGGATATTGGATTTAAACTATCAAAAGATGAAGTAGAGTTGATCGATTTACTCGGGCGATTTTCTCGGGAAGTCCAAAGAGCAGCCAAAGATCTACGACCGCTTCTAATTGCGAATTATTCATTTGAGGTTGCCCGGGCGTTCAGTAATTTCTATAATAAATGCCCAGTCCTCAGCGCAGATGAAAAAACTAAAGACTTTAGATTGCGCATTGTGGCGGGAACAAAACAAGTCATTATTAATAGTCTAAACCTATTAGGGGTAAAAGTACCCGAAGTAATGTAAATCAATTTGAAAGGAGATTGAATGGCAAGAATTCGAACAATCATTATGGGGGCGGCTGGAAGAGATTTCCATAATTTTAACGTTTTTTTCCGTAACAATCAGGATTATGAAGTTGTTGCATTTACCGCAACCCAGATACCGAATATAGAAGGCCGAAAATATCCTAAAGAACTCTCTGGTTCGTTGTATCCTGAAGGAATTCCCATCTATGCGGAAACAGAGTTAATTGATCTAGTTGAGAAAAATAATATCGATCAAGTTGTTTTTGCATATAGTGATGTTCCACATGAGTATGTTATGCATAAAGCCTCTCTGGTTTTAGCTGCTGGTGCAGATTTCCGATTAATGGGTACCCATACCACACAGATAAAACCTAATAAACCTGTTATTTCAGTTT
>CAZBCD010000248.1:0-3426 GCA_964490205.1 uncultured Pelolinea sp.
TTCCGCAGCTCTTTCATGTTGTGCAAGAGCTTTTCTCAATAGAAGGTATGCGTGTAGATGTCGTCATCTCGCACTATTGGGATGGCGCAGAACTTGGTGTTCTTTTCAACTCCTCGCTGCCTACACCCGTCAAACATATCTGGGTACCTCACTCGTTGGGTGCTGTTAAAAAGAGGAATGTCAACCCATCACAGTGGATCACACTCCGAATTGATGAACGTATAGTAAATGAGGAAAAGATTCTTTTAGAAGTAGACGAAGTTACAGCGACCTCCGCAATTATCCGCCAATCACTTAAGCAAGACTACGGATACCAATTGTCTCCTCTATTTCTTCCTCCCTGTGTAGATACTAAACGTAATCGACCGCATTCCATCGAGATTGACCATCCGATTTGGACATTTCTGAGCCAACAATCCCGGGTTTCTCCAGCAGAAGTACGGAAAAGCCAGATAATAACAGAGATCAGCCGTACCGACACAACCAAGCGAAAAGATGTACTGATTAAGGCGTTCGCACAGGTGCAAGCGCGCTTTACCGAGACGCTTCTGGCAATTACCATTGACCAAACCAACAAGGAGTTAGCTGGAGAGTTAACCGCATTGATACGATCGTTGAAAATTGAAAACCGTGTGGCCGTGCTGGGGTCTGTCTGGAATGAATTACCAGATATCTACGCAGCAACTGATATTTATTGCACTCCGTCCGTTATGGAAGGATTTGGTATGACGCCTCAAGAGGCGGCTGCCACTAAGGTGCCGGTCGTTTCAAGTGACTTGGTGCCATTCGTAATGGAATATCTGCTGGGGGATGAGTTTGAGAAGGTGTCATATGGTGAGGATAAAAAGCAGCTAAAGGTCGGAAAAGGTGCAATTGTGGTGCCGGCCGATGATATTGACGGATTTGCTGCAGCGTTAGAAATGCTCTTATCTCGGGAATCTCTAAGGAAAAAAATGGGGGAAAAAGCATTTGAAATAACAATCCCTTATTTTACATGGGAGAATATGGTGGGTGTTTTTTTGGCAGATAGCAAAATCGGGCTGCTAGCGGCAGGTGACAAACAGTGAAAAAAGCGCTTTCCCGGGAATTGCTCACTGAATTACTGGACACAGAGGATATTGAATCGACGGCCATTGAGGAAATCACCCGTTATTTTCTAAAGGAAGAGGTGATCTCCCAATTTGCACCGGACGGTATCTGCCAGATAGACCCCCGGAATGGAGACCGGATTATATATAATTCTGCGCGTGCAAAACGGCCGCATGATAACAGGCCGGTAGATCCTACTAGCGCTCCTGCTGATGATGGAAAAGGATGTTTGATTTGTCAGGGTAAAACAACCCGCGTCTTGGATGTTACGGATTTATCAGAGGGATTTACATTTATTAACAAGAATCTTTTTCCCATTTTCTTTCCCTCCAGCAAAGACCCCTCCGCTGCAGTCAATGAGGTAGATACACTGGAAAATGCAAGCAGATGCAATGTTAGAGGGTGCCACTTTTTGCAATGGACCTCGTCCCAACATGACAGGGATTGGCATAACATGCCGCTGGAGGACCGCGTGATCGTAATGCGACGGCTTGCCGTATTGGAAAAAAAGATGCTGTCAGGCTCAAGTCGGTACGTATCCATAATCAAGAATTACGGCCGCCTGGTGGGCGGTTCCCTTGCGCATGGCCATCAGCAAATCGGGACCAGTAACATTATGCCCAACCGCACCAGGCAGAATAAAATTTTTCAGGAAAAACGCGGGATGGCGTTTTCATCATATATGCTTGGTGAAAGCCCTAAAGGATTAATCATCAGAGATTATGGAACAGCGACGCTTATAACGCCTTTTTTTATGCGCCGACCCTATGATATGTTCTTAATCCTCAAGGATCCTTCGAAATCCTACCTGTATATGCTAGATGCGGATGAACTTGCAGATATATCTGACGGTTGGCGGGATGCCATCCGCATCATGCTGGCGATAATGCCGGAAATTGGTCGGGAGACCGCTTATAACATCACAACCCACAATGGGCAGGGCGCGGGTTTATATTTTGAATTCTTGCCGTACACTCAAGAGATGGGCGGATTTGAACACCTCGGCCTGTATTTATGTCAAGGGAATCCAGAAACATGCGCAGCCCTAGCGCGACAGGTGCTGCATGATTATCCGCAGTAAGGATCGACATCTGTCGAAATTCTGCTCGTGTGAATTATTCAGGAAGCATAAGGTGCAAGTGAAGTGAGAACAGATGACGTACCGATTAGATGACAAATGGGTCTGGGATTGTTGGTTCGCGCGTGACGGCAGTGGTTATCACATTTTTTTCCTGCAAGCCCCGCGCGCGCTCGGAGACCCAAACCTTCGGCATAGGCATGCGGTAATCGGGCATGCAGTGTCCCAAGACCTAATCAACTGGCAAACCCTGCCAGACGCCCTTGAACCTTCCAGGGAAAAAGATGCCTGGGATAATTTGGCAACCTGGACAGGCAGCGTCATCCGCCACGATGGTACCTGGTTCATGTTCTATACCGGCATCAACCGCGAGGAAACCGGATTGATCCAGCGGATTGGGTTAGCCACATCTGACGATCTGATTGTGTGGGAGCGATTCTCGGATGATCCGGTCATTCATATTGATCCGTGCTGGTATGAGGAATTGGATATAGATATGTGGCATGAGCAGGTATGGAGAGATCCGTGGGTGTTCCAACACGGCGGCAGTTTTCATGCGCTAATTACAGCGCGTTCTATCCAGGGGCATCGGAGCGCCCGGGGAGTTATCGGATATGCTTCCTCCCCCGATTTATACAATTGGAGTGTGCAGGCACCCATAACCGAGCCGGGAGAATTCGGGAATCTGGAAGTTCCGCAGATTGTTCATATGGGTAATTACTGGTATTTAATTTTCAGCGTTGAATACAGCAAATTTTCGAAATCCCGCCTTGAGCGAGAGGGTATAAAACCCCAAACCGGTACCCATTACCTTATTTCAAAGAATCCATTTGGTCCCTATACTTTTCTAACGGATAATTTTTTGTCAGGGGATGAGATGGGCACAAAATACTCGGGCAAGATCATCCTGGGTCCAAAGGATGATTGGGTCTTGATGGCGAGCAACCTTTTTTTGGACAATAATTTGTTTCTGGGCGAGATCTCCAATCCAATACCGATCATCCAGCGGCTGGACGGAGCCATTATTTTGCAAAGCGATTTAAGAGAAAAATGAAAGGAGCTATTTCCCAATGAAAGGCGATGTTATTGTTTTAGAAGCGCATCATAAACGCGCTGCGCAGAAAATCGTCTCGGAAATAAATGATGAGATAAAGAAAAAAGAAGACCGCTTCATAATCACAATCGCTGGTGAATCTGGAAGCGGAAAATCCGAAATCGGTGTGGCTATCGTTGAAGAATTAAATAAATATGGGATCAAA
>CAZBCD010000249.1:0-3407 GCA_964490205.1 uncultured Pelolinea sp.
ATCTTAACATAATTTTACTCTTGCTTCTATTAAAAAAACGTCTCATAGATTTTAATGCACCTTTGTTACTTTAATACTCGAACCTTAAAGTACATCTGCTTGGAGGAATATCGGTTAGGTGGAACGCCTTATTATCTGGTTTCTCAAGTAGTTTATAAGTAGGTCGCAGCTGTATCTTTGATCTTTGGCGATTTCCGGTAAAAATTAACAGCAGACCCTTTTTTGAGCTTTTAATCCCCCGAAAAATGATGATAAGGCTAACTGTGTTTTCCCCCTTCTAACTGGAATAATATTAGCTTGTAGACAGCGAGTTCTACTTCATAGCTGAGACCTTCAGCATTTCTATTATTTCGGTGTGACCAGCCTGCTTTGCAACAGATAATGGCGTACGGCCATCTCTTGTTTTTGCATAGATATCAGCGCCGTTCTTGAGGAGAAGAGCGACAATATCCTTGTTACCCTTCCAGACTGCGTAAATTAATAGGGTTGCACCTCCTTCATCAGCTTGGTTTACGTCAGCTCCATGTGAGATAAGTATATTGACAATCTCCAGATTATTTATCGTTGCTGCCAACATTATTGCGGTTACCCAACAGGGACATTATCGGTCGAAGTAGCCCGTGAGTTAACATCTGCTCCTTGTTTTAGTAGGATTTTAACTGTGTCTGCTTGACCCAGCCCAACTGCAATTCTAAGCTGTGAATTTAAGTTAGCTTGAACAATGGCACGACGCTCCTCACATCCTGCTATATCGTTCCAAAATTTTCTTTCTGTCTCAGTATAAGCCGATGGATATATATGCTCACAGATGAAGTCACAAGAAGTTAGAGCAACACTGAGAATTAGCCATGTTGTTATAACACATAATCTTGTAATCATTATTTTTCATCCCATTCATTATACTTCACTGGTTTTATGTGGATAAATGACATCCCCAAAAGAAGATCTCTACTAACTTGTCATGTTATTTCCTCCGTATTTATAAAGCCTAACGGCGAATTCAGCGGTTTATGTGCTACAGGCATGTTAAAAGTAGCCAGGTTTCGATATTTTACAAAACTTCTGTCAGCGCACCGACGTTAGCCATCCACTGAATTCGCCGTTAGGCCATGAAAATAATATGGTATCCTAAATTAATTTGATTGTTATATCCCAATTTGGTGTTATCATACATTTATTATCATCTCTATGCTGTATAAAAATAAAATTCTTACTATAGATGAATCCTCCGATAATCTCTGCCTTTTCTTCAGCTGTATACTCAGAATCCGCATTATTCACATTTTGGACAACAACCATGACATCCCATTCACCAAGTGGATCATGATCAAATAATATGAAACTACCAACATATATATTATTATTTCGAGTAAAAATCGCAGACTTTAATACACCTGTATGCCTATTGCGAAGATAACCGAGCACGTAAAATTCCGGTATTTTTTTGCGCAAACCTTCAGTTACTTCTTTCTTAAATCTAATGAATTCCTCTGATTTTCTAAAATCAACTATTATATCAATCTGATGTGTTGTATTAATTGGATACTCCAATTGACCATCTGATGTATATACATTGTATTCGCTTAAATAATGAATATTCTGCTGTTCATCATTTTCATTAACAGCATCATATCTATTTACAATAGTTCCATGACGCTGAAATTTCCAATCAACACCTATTTTATACGATGTACCAGCAAGAGGAAACTGCATATAATCAATCGTAAAATCAAGACGTTCAGAAACGGTTTTGTCACCATCTTTTGGCACAGATTTACTCTCACCACGTCTATAAGGATCAATCAAATCTGCAAGTCCCACAGCAACGCCTAATGCGCAAGCTGCTACAAAGACACCCCATAAAGGATCACCTTGAATATATGTATATTGATCGCGAGGCCCCGGCCCGCAATCTGGGCATCGTTCACCCGTCTCTGGATTATAAGTTCCTTCTTCTTTATGGTATATTGGTGAATCCCACCATCCTAGTTCTCCACCAACAACCCATATGCCTGCAACTGCCCCAGCTATTCCAGCAACTATCCATCCAGCAACTTTCCACCATGGATCATTAAAAGGTATAGGACCATATAACCCATCAAAAGGTTGAGCAAATTTGATCTCTGAAGAAATTTCTTTTGGTAAAATAATGGATGTTGGAAGTTTTTCATTTCTAAATTTTTTGTCTCGAAATATGTGCGATCCAATAATTTTAAAATTCAATTTTCCCTCAGGAAAATATGCAGCCCCATCTAATTTGGAGGCATCAAAATGTGCATCTGCTACATATATTTCTCCTATAAATTCAATAGGACTTCTTCCCCCAAAAAAAGGATCTCTTGAATGTGCCAATTTTATGTTTATGGTTATTTTATGCTTCCCGATACTAGCGGAAGATAAATTTACTAAAAAATCCCAATAAAAATATTCTTGATTCGAAAAAACTCCTTTCCATGACAATTGTTCTCCATTCTGAATAATTATCTCTGATGATTCTACATTTTGAAGGAAATACAACCGAGGCAATTGTGAACGCTGGTTATAAACTGGGTTTAATAACTTGGCACGCATCAAGGCATTTCCTCCATTATGAGACTTAATGAAAATTCCATCAGGCAGCATCATTTTTGTAATTGTATCAATTGCAAAAGGGCGCTGTTCAAGGTTTATTTTCAATACTTCAGCCATAATATTACCTCCCTTGTTTATTAAACAAATTAGTACTTTCTCAGCATAACGCCATGATAAGCGGGCGTGTTAGCGCTCCGTTTGATCAATTAGTTAGCGCATTTATGCAACCATAAAAACTCAATGGTTGAAGTGGTCGGCAAGAAGGATAAATTCAATGTTCACTAAATATGATTGACAGAATAAAGTCACCCAATTGCTCTGCTTTTGCCATAAAAAATGGTATACTTGTAACTTTCGTTAACCGGTGACGTCCTTCTTCATACGCCTTAAACGGTCAAGCGCATCTGTATACTTCGCATCATTCTTTGCCCACTCTCTGAGTTTTTCACACGGGAATTCTTCACACTCGTAACAGTATGCCAATCCCTTATCGTCCACACAACATTTGAGAATCCAGCAATCTGAGGACCAATGTATCGATCGGTCACCTCGACATCCTTTACAGTATGGTCCTCGTTGCATAAGCTCGGACACTCCTTCATCTTCTTTTAACCAACCTTCGTTCTTGAACCACCCTACAAGGTGCTGGGCAACTTCAGCATCGGTATCTGCCTTGATAAGGGGGCAAACTGTGCAATCAATACCACAGACCGCAATTAGTCGTTCGTGTTCTTTCATAATTCATCTCCATTTCACATAACTGGTTATTGGTCCATTTCGCGGCTTAATAGTCAAAAATTGGTTGCTAAAATAGCATCTAATATACGATGTGTTAG
>CAZBCD010000250.1:0-3405 GCA_964490205.1 uncultured Pelolinea sp.
TTCAATGGGTTGGACTATCATAAGAACTGGTACATATTGTGGGGGCAGGTCATAATATTAGAAAAACTGCTGGGGTCTTATTGGGGCAATTATAAATACCATAATAATAGTATTATTTACATGTATCATTAAGAACCCTTCATCACAGGTGAATCGCAACTGCAATTCCCTCCATCTATAAGTGATCTTCTCAAATTTATTCTTTTACGATCTAAATCTTTCCCGCGGGAGTGGGTTTACCTGCTTTTCGATCCATATATTGCTGTTTAATCCAGGCATAAGTTTTTTCCATCCCCACTCGTATAGGGATATCCGGCTCCCACCCCAAGACTTTTTTAATAAAGGTGTTGTCGCTGTTGCGGCCGGCAACCCCGCGAGGGGCATCCAATTTGTAGTGGCGCGTTAATTGAACCCCGGCGATATCTTCAATCATACTGACCAGATCATTGATGGAGATCAACTCACTGCTGCCCAGATTGATTGGGGTAGCGATGAGGTCATCGCAGTGCATGATCATGTCGATGCCCTTCACAACGTCGTCGATATACATGAAGCTGCGCGTCTGGCTTCCATCGCCCCAGATGATGATATTCAAATCATCAGAATCCAGTGCTTTAATAACCTTGCGGGATAATGCGGCCGGGGCCTTTTCGCGGCCTCCATCCCAGGTGCCGTTAGGCCCATATACATTGTGGAAGCGCGCGATGGCGGTTTTCATTTTACGCTCAGCCCAGTATTCCTGGCAGAACATTTCAGATATCAATTTTTCCCAACCGTAACCACGTTCAGCCATAGCCGGATAGGCGTCTGATTCTTTCAGAGCGCGTACATTGGGATCTTGTTGCAGATCAGTGTTGTAGGCACAGGCGGAGGATGAGTAAAAATAGCGGTCCACGCCGGCGAGAAACGATTCTTCAAGCAGATGGGTAGTTATCAGGATGCTTCGCAAACATTCGACACGGAAACGTTCGATAAAGCCCATGCCGCCCATATCCGCGGCGAGGTTATAGACTTCGACGGCGCCTTCAACCGCACGTTTACAGTTGTGCGGTTCACTCAAATCCAGACAGAGGCACTCAACCCCTGACACCTTCTGGTACCAGAGAGGCAGGGGTTTTTTATCGACCGCGCGGATGCTGGTAAAACCCTGGTCGTGGAAATAACGGGTGAGTGAGCCTCCGATGAATCCGCCGGCTCCTGCAATCAGGATCAGATCATCCTTATTTCGTCCCGGATAAGTTGCGGCAATCAATTGTTTTTTCATGTTTATCAATATTCCTCAATCTTTCTATGATATTTACGATCGTGTCAATTCTTCAACTTTCGCCGTATGTGGGTATCCTTTAAAATTCAACTATAAGATTTCCTTCTTTTTTAAAGGGCCACCGCTGGAAGCGCGCTCGAAAAATTCCACTGGAAATACGATGTCCTGGTAATCAAGGTTAGATCTCTATTCCCAATGCTAAGCATGATCTGAAATCGAGTATGCTTGTATATGTAAAATATTACCTTAGGTTGATCTTCTTTACTTGATAAAAATAAAGACCAAACATATTCGATTATTATATTCAGAAAAAATTATAATACCATTTAATTATTAGTATAGAATATATGTTTCCTTGCCAATTATTTTATTTGATTATCGTGGACAAAGCAGGCGGGAACAACGTGCAGGATAGAAAGGATTTTCTTCTTCTACTATAATTAAATTTGGTAAAAATATTAATAAATATGGAGGGCCTTCGACTGGGTAAGAAAGGGAAATAAATGGAGACATCATCGAAGTCTATAAAAATAGATAACCGCAAACGCATTACTTTTTTAGTGGTATTAATAGGTTTGATATTCCTAACAACAGCTTTCATTGTTGAAAAACCGAATGAGGTTTTGAGAGGTGAATGGGTAATTATCACATCCCCTGGAATATTGATCACTGATTTTATTGCCCTATCAAATTTAGGGTCCGCGTTTTTTAATGCTGGATTAACTACACTAATGGGCTTAGGTCTTGCATGGTTGATAAAAGGGCGATTTAACGGTTATTTATTATCTGCAATATTCACTTTGGCAGGATTCTCTTTTTTCGGAAAAACACCATTTAATATCGTACCAATCTTTATTGGTGTTTATTTATATGATGCTTTTTTCTCTCATCAACCGATGAGAGATCTTATTGCTCCATTGCTATTTGGTACGGCAATAGGTCCAATAGTCAGCCAGATGGCTTTTGGTTTTGGGTGGGGATGGCCAGGAGTTGTTTTTGGAATAGTCTTAGGTGTTGTCTGTGGTGGATTGATGGCTGCCATCATGGGACATATCTTTACCTTCCACCAGGGATACAACCTATACAATACTGGAACATCAGCCGGTTTCATCGGAACGGTTGTATATATGATGATGCGTGGTTTTGGTATCCAAGTTGACCCAGTCTTTTACTGGTCATCAGAATATACTAACTTTCTTTTTCTGTATGTGTTTTTACTATTAGCTTTTCTAATAATTTTAGGGCTATTTTGGGGAGCGAATTATTCGAATTATCGGAAAATACTGAAATGCAGTGGTCGGCTTGCGTCAGATTATGTGGAAATGACAGATTTGGGAACCACATTGGTGAATATGGGAATAATCGGAATTATCGGTTTGGGTTATGTTTATTTAGTTGGTGGAGACGTTAATGGCCCTATTATCGCGGGGGTTTTTACAGTAGCTGGTTTTGGGGCATTGGGGAAACATCCCAGGAATATTATTCCGGTGATGATTGGGGTGTATCTGATTTGTATCCCAAAGATCTGGGCTCATACAGATCCAGGACCAATCCTTGCGGCGTTATTCTGCACAACTCTAGCGCCGCTTAGTGGTCGGTTTGGATTCGTCGCAGGTTTGGCGGCCGGAGCGTTACATCTCCCGATGGTTATGCATGTGGGGGGATTGCATGGTTATATGAATCTATATAATAATGGATTTGCAGGTGGATTAGCCATGCTGATAATTGTAGGATTTATCAAAGGATTGAAACCTAAAATTTTAGAGGAAGACTGGTTTAGAAAGCCAATATTTAAAATGAAAAAGAAAGATCCTCAGAATGATAATTAATCTTGATTTTTCACGATTGCATCGAGACCAAATAGAAAAAGAAAGATCATTCCGATTGGTATAAGGGAGCCAATTAAGCAAAGAAATCCGAGCAGAGCAGATTTTGCTCCGTAGATTAGCCAAATTAAACCCAACCCAACTACAAAAAGGATAATTAAAAACCAAATTACTAAGCGTGACCTGGTTTGTTTCGCGTAATTTCTTAGGTCTTTTGTCATCGTTTATTTTCTTTAAATATAGTATTTCAATTTTATTGCATAACTTGGATTCAAGTATCAAGTGCAACAGTGATTATTTAAGAATACCACAGGC
>CAZBCD010000251.1:0-3403 GCA_964490205.1 uncultured Pelolinea sp.
AGAATATCCCATTGCGAACATAACTTCATCAGCGCGGCCTGTTTTATTAGGTTGAGATAGTAATCGGATAAAGACGAAAGGTTTTTTTTGATTTATTTTATTAAATTCTAGGACAAGAATTAATTTCCGGAGATCGTATTTTTTGCCGTTTCTTTTTTCCCTAATTATTTCTTTTTCATTTAGAAAACTAATAATTCTATTTTTCGCCTCTCGCTGTGTAAAATTCTTTTTCAGCACATAAACCCGGTAATCTGAAAATTTTATTTGGGATACTAGGGAATTTTCAGAAATATTAATTTCCTGTATTGAGGAAATATCCAATCCTTCAGGTAGATTTCGTTCTAATCGATAAGCAATATCTTTTGTAGAAATCGAATCTTCTATCCATACGTCAACTTTTTCGTCTAAACCGATAAAACCCAGCGGTAGGGGAATCCCCAATTGAATTCGTGGTTTCGGATGGAACCCTTTTGAATAAGTAACTTTGATCGAAGCTCTGCGGAATGATCGTTCCCAAATACGTTGCATATCTAAAGCACTTGTAAACCGCATGAGAGAATCTTTGTTATATGAGATACGAATTCTCATCTTAAACCAACCTAGAACGAACTTTATTGCAAATGATATGATAATTAGTTTGAATTCCGCAGTTCAAGCATTTTTTGCGGCAATCAAGAGTAATTTCAGAATTTTTACTGCGTTTATATTCCATTAAAAGGAATTTTTTATTAATACCTGCGTTGATATGGTCCCATGGAAAGATTTCACTTTTATCTCTCGATCTGCTTGTATAAAAATTTGGATCAATAGAATTCATTTGGAACGAATTTTCCCAAAATGCATAGTTAAAACCCTCATGCCATGCATCAAATTTCGCGCCATTTTCCCACGCATTATATATAACCTGCGATAATTGACGGTCTCCACGTGATAACAGTGATTCGAGAAAAGAAGCTTGATAATCAGGGAAGTCAGTTTTAATTCCTAATTTCTTTAATTCCAAAATTAGAAAATCATATTTCTTCGTGATTTGGTCATCAGTACAAAAATTTACCCATTGAAAAGGTGTATGTGCTTTCGGGATTAAAGTATTGATACTGACGTGTAGTTTAAATCTACCCTTATTTGTCTTTTTCCCTAGATAATTTACTTCTTTACATATATCTACGATTCCTTCGACATCCTGCATCGTCTCTTGGGGAAACCCAATCATGAAATACATCTTGATATTATTCCATCCCTTATTGCAAATTTCTTGAACGGTGTCTAATATGGTTTGATAAGGTATTGGCTTATTTATAGTCGAACGAAGTGTATCTGTACCTGCTTCTGGCGCGATTGTGAAATTACCCTTACGTTTACCTTTAATTTCATTGATAACATCGTTGTTAAATGATTCGATTCTAAGAGAGGGAAGTGAAAAGTTTAGATTATATTCTTCACTTAAGAGCATTACTTTGTTGATCAGAACTTTGATTTCTGAATAATCTGTAGTGCTTAATGATAGAAGGGAAATCTCGCCCATTCCTGTTAAATTCACAGCATTGCGTATAGCTTTAAGTATGTCCTCCGAATTTCTTTCACGAACAGGGCGCATTATCATTCCGGCTTGACAAAACCTGCATCCCCTTGAACATCCACGCATTATTTCAACAGATATCCGATCATGCACAACTTTAATATTTGGCACTAATAAATTTTCAACAGGAGGAGGGAGCTCTTCTACAATTCTTTTTGTTATTGTCTTCTTCTCAGGTGAATGTCGATTGAAAATCTTCTTAATGGTCTTATTCTGGTTGTATTCAATAATAAAGTGTGATGGAACATATATTCCTTCAATTTCACTGATTAGATTAATGATCTCTTGGCGTTCAAACGCTTTGACTTTGCAATATTTTGTGACATCCAAGATTTCTTCAATTACATTTTCTCCATCACCAATCACAAAAGCATCTATGAAAGCATACATAGGTTCGGGATTAAAAGCAGCATGACCGCCCGCTATTATGATAGGATCTGAATTCTTCCGATCTCTTGCCCAAATTGGTATATGCCCTAAATTAAGCATATTTAAAACGTTTGTATACAATGTTTCATAGGGGATAGAAAAACCAATCAGATCAAAATATCGAAGCGGGGTTTTACTTTCCAAGGAAAACAGTGGGATGCCATTATCACTGAGAAGTTTATCCATATCAAACCAGGGCGTATAAACGCGTTCTGCTAAGGAATCCTCACGTTTATTGATAATGTTATAAAGTATGGATATCCCTAGATTGGAAAAACCAATATCATAAATATCGGGAAATGCTAATGCTGTGTGTACATCTACACTATCCCAATTCTTGACAATTTGATTAAATTCTTTACCGACATACCGACCGGGTTTTTGAACCGTGATTAGATACTGGTCAAGAAATTCTTTTATTCTTTGGTTTTTTCGCAAAAGTTCTCCTATACTATTAAAACAAACCTTTGGTTATACCGCCATCCACATTTAACATGACCCCATTAATATATGAGGAAGTGGGAGAAACCAAAAAAGCCGCAACCTTTGAAAATTCCTGCGGAGATCCCATTCGGCCTAGAGGGATCGATCGGGAGATCAGATCAACTTCATCTTCAATAGATGTTTCATTTAAATACGATCTTTTGCTGAGCAATTCATCAACCCTCTCAGTTCGAGTCCATCCGGGTAATATTGAATTAAATCGGATACCTTGTTTACCCAATTCTAAGGATAACGATTTGATCAAAGCGGCTGTAGCTGCGCGGACAGTATTTGACAGAATCAAATTGTTTAGAGGGTTTTTGATAGTAAATGATGTTACAGACAGAACTGACGGTGATTGGGATTGCAATAAAAACGGAAGGGAATTCTTGATCAAATTCAAATGGCTCATAAAAGATAAATCAATTGCTTCCTTCCATTGTTTGGTTGATAATTCATTGAAAGAACCCTGCCGTGGACCGCCACTATTTGTTATCAGAATATCTAATCCGCCAAAATCTCCAACTGTTTTTTCCACGATTACACGACAGGTATTCTCATCGGTTACGTCACCAGAAACTCCACTCAAGGATTGATGGTTTTTTCTGGTCAATAATAACTCAATTGCTTTGTTAATATTTTCCTTATAACGGCTATTGATCATTACCTTTGCACCTTCTTCTAGAAGAACCTCCGCGGTGGCAAACCCTAAACCCTTTGAGGATCCGGTGATAAGCGCAATTTTGTTAGTTAGTCCTAAGTCCATAACATTTTCTCCACATTAAAAAATTTCTATCCTTGTATCCACAAGATCAATATTATTAAAATATTTTAAGATGAAAGCCTTTATTTTTTGAATACTTGAATTCAACTAGCAAGTGCAACTTTGAAAGCGTAAGAGAGGTAAGCTGC
>CAZBCD010000252.1:0-3394 GCA_964490205.1 uncultured Pelolinea sp.
AAGAAAGGAGTAAAGGAAATGGCGAAAAGAGGAAATAACGAAGGATCAATACACAAACGCGGTAATGGCACCTGGAGAGCGCAGATATCTCTTAACGGAAAGCGTTTGAGCCATACTGCAAAAACACGAACTGAATGTAACGATTGGCTGAGGAAAACACTGGATCTGGTTGATGGAGGTATGACATACAGCAAATCTGAATACACTCTTGGTGAATTCTTGCTGGAATGGATGGGCGCGAAGAAAAATTCTCTGCGTCCAAAACCCGCTCAGCAGTATGAAACCATCATTAGAAACGATCTGCTGCCAATTTTCGGAAATGCTAAATTAAACCAGCTTAATCTGAGCGGCTTCAATCGCTATTATGCCAGATTGGTTGCCGAAGATAGAGGAGCCAGAACGATTCGATTGATTCATAGTGTTTTACATTCAGCGCTTGAACATGCCACACGGACAGGTTTGATCTCAAGGAATCCATGTCATGGGGCTATCTTACCCCGCAATCCAGCGAAGGAGATGAAAATCTTCAATGAAGATCAAGTAATAACATTTTTAATCGCTGCAAAATCATCAAGCTATAAACTGATTTACCAAATGGCATTAGCCACCGGTATGCGGCAGAGTGAAATACTGGGATTGAAATGGGAAGATGTGGATTGGACCAGAAGTACTGTCAATGTAAAACGGCAGGCGCAGTATGTGAATGGGAAGGGCATTGTTTTTATGGAACCCAAGACTCGTGCTGGCGTAAGGCAGATCGCATTGGGAAAGACTATTTTGGATGAACTTCACAAACACCACTCTAAGCAAAAAGAAATTAGGGTACAAAAGGGAAATGATTGGCAGGACAACAACCTGATTTTTCCCACTTCAATTGGGACTCCAATCAGCCAAAGAAATCTTACGAGAGATTTCCTGAAAGTAATCCGCAGGACAGAATTACCCAGATTAAGATTTCACGACCTGCGCCATACAGCAGCTTCACTAATGATAAACCGCGGAATTCCGATAGTGGTTGTCTCAAAAATATTGGGTCACTCCAAACCAGGCGTAACATTGAATATCTATGCCCATTGTGTTTCCGAATCCCAATTAAAAGCTGCAAAAGTAATGGAAGAAATAACCACTCCTATTACGATTGATCTGAAAGACATTACCCAAAAAGTAGAAAAATAATCAGTAGTTAGTCTAGCTGGTTGCCCCGGGTTGCACCCGGTTGCACCCGGTTGCACCCGGTTGCACCCGAAAAATCCATCGGAGGCCTTGGGAAAGCAAATTACCCCCATATATGGGGGTAATGTATCAAATAAATACTATATATGGCGCCCCCGGCGCGACTCGAACGCGCAACCTACTGATTCGAAGTCAGGTACTCTATCCATTGAGCTACGAGGGCGTTAGAAAAATTATACTCTAACATCGGTTTGATATCGGACGACCATAAGTACTTGACATAAATATTAAAAGTTTTATACTATATTTTAGATATACTCGATAAGGGCAAACCTGTCGAAAGGCAGGGACGCAAAGCCGTGGATCTAAAACAGTGGAGATACTGTCAGGACAGCCAGGTTGCCGGGTTTTTTATGTTAAACCCTCCTTCATTTGAGGAAAAAAAATATTCGGAGGTGATGTATGTTTAAGAATAAAACTAAGTGGACGGGCGCAGTGTTGGCGCTGGTGTTGGTATTGGTCTTTACCACGCCCATATTTGTCCAAGGTGAGGTTGAGCCAGTAGAAACGCCGGGAGTAGTTGAAGAACCCTCTAAATTCCTCAATCACCCAATTGTAAAATTGATCGCGGAGTTCTTCGCTGATCTATTTAATCCCCCTGTGGATGAAGAGCCAGAGCCTGACGAGGGCGGAGCGGACTTGACCGGTGAAGGACCCGGATTTGAAGACCCTCCTCCCGGTGATGAAACATTGGGCGGCGATGGTTCGACAGAAGGAGAACCAGAACTTGTGGTCATTCCGGAAGAAGCGGTTGCATCCATGCATGAAGATGAGGATCTCGGTTTTGGTGAGATCGTCAAATTGATGGGGATCGTGGAGGAAATGTGCGCTGGTGTGGAAGATTGTGAGGTAACGCTCGACAGTTTACTAGAGGAATATAAAGAAGGTACCGGGATGGGCGAGTTGTTTGATAAGTATGGCAAACCGGAGCACCTGGGTGTGGACCAGATCCGAAAGGAATTAGATCCAAAGGATAAGGAAAAAACAAATAACGGGAAGGCAAAAGGAAAAAATAAATAAACGCCGTACCGGTAATTACAAATAAGAGGAAATATAACAAACTTGCCGTTAGGCAGGTTTGTCTTTAAGATAGAAATTCTCGAAGATAGGGATTGATAATTTATACTTTCTCCCCATATTTGGTCTTTTTCGCGGTTTTTATGCCTTCTATCTCAGATATGGTGGTTTCTAATTCCCGATGTGATCCTATACTCATTTAACAATCAGGATTATTTGAAAAAAGGAAAAACTTATTAATAAAGAGTAAGTATCAAGCCCGTCTTAGGCATTCACAAATAGAAAATCGCTATTACCCCAAGGATCAGAAATACCGTAAAGGGTAGGGTATTAGAAAACGCGTGATATCTTTTTGCTAATAATAATGCAAATATTAAGACTAATGAGAATGCTACAGATGCAAGAATTGATACAAAAATTGCTCCGACAATTAAAGGCCAACCAGTAAGCAATCCTAAAATCGTACCAACAAAAACATCTCCGAATCCAAAAGCGACCTCATCTATTTTTTGATGCCTGAGTTTCCCAGCTATTTTTGTTAACGCTATACCTAGCATATAAAAAATGAGCATGATTAGGAATCCTGCGAGAGTGCCAAAAATTGTGCTTAATATATCATGCATCCTAATTCCATAAAGAAAGAATAAAACAAACCCAAAAATGCTTGTTTGAACCAAAACTACTCGGTGTTCGATATCTATCACCATTATCACCCCTAGGAAAATCAAGATCGGGAGCGTTGCCCAAAAACCAAGAGTGGAAAATGGAAATAATTTGAGTAAAACGCATATAACTATTGCACTAAAAAGAACAATAATGGATCTTGTTGATGTCCTATTACCACATATTGAGCATCTACTGGAAATTAAATAATCTTTTATTGAGTAAGGTTGGTTACATACTCTACATAAAGGTCGGGCGATATGCCGAGAAACAGGGAGGACATCCGAAAAATAATTAATGAGGATGCCAATAATTCCACCAACAATCAAAACAAGTATCAACGACATTAGATCTACTCCATTTAAACGATAGGATGGTCTTGACTAAGTAAAAACAACCAAACAATATTATACGAGAGATATGTTCATAAGGTGCTGAACCCCAAAATTAGCACCACCCGTAAATGTGTGAAATCTCCTCA
>CAZBCD010000253.1:0-3391 GCA_964490205.1 uncultured Pelolinea sp.
TATTTATCAAACGCTCCTTATTTTCTTCAGGTTTAAAATCCTTACTTACCCATTCATTCATCCCCAGTTCAAGATCGCTCAGTATTATCACTGGTGTTTGGAATTTTTCCGCGATATCAAGTGCTTTCCATCCGAATTCAAAGCATTCTTGAACATTCGCTGGTAATAGAATTATGTAATTTGTATCGCCATGACTTATAGAATAGGCAAAAGAAAGATCCCCTTGAGAGGTTCTGGTGGGTAAACCAGTGCTTGGCCCAACGCGTTGGACATCCCAGACAACTAATGGCACTTCAGCATAATACGCTAATCCCATGAATTCGGCCATAAGGCTCAAACCAGGGCCAGATGTAGAAGTCATTGACCTCAATCCAGCCCAACCTCCACCTACAACCATCCCTATGGATGCTAGCTCATCTTCAGCTTGAACCACAATACATGTGGTTGTACTGTTATCTTCATCAAAACGTAATTTAGGGATGTACTCATTTAATGATTCAGAAATACTTGTAGCAGGCGTAATTGGATACCAAGCAGAAAATTGTAACCCCCCGTAAAGTGCACCAATTGCAGCTGCCGTGTTACCATCCACAATAATACGCTCCTCCTTCTTGTTTGGGGCTTTTAATATAAACCGCTTCTCACAAGAAATATTGCTTCTTGACCATTCATATGAATGCAACACAATTTGCATGTTTGGGTCTACTGCACTCTTACGATTCTTAAAATGCTTGTTTAGTGCCATTTCAATCATATCAATTTCAATATTAATTAATTCGGCCATAATTCCTACATAAACCATATTGGCTAAATATATCCTTAGATTATCAGACACTTTACACTCATCAAGGATCTGATAAATAGGCATTTTAAAAACACAGCAATCATTTATAATTTCCGGCACTTTGATAGTACTATTAATAAGTAAAATTCCACCGGGGTTGATCTTTTTGATATCTTCTTTGATTACTTCCGGGTTTAGACAAACCAAAATATTTTCTTTTTCTAATCTTCCTAAATAACCCTTTCCACTTACTCGTATAGAATACCTCGATGGCATTCCTTGAATATTTGACGGGAAAATATTTCTGCCAGATACTGTTATTCCCATCTTATATATAGCTTTTAATATTGTTTTGTTTGCCGTCGCACTTCCAGACCCGTTAACCGTACTAAAAATAATTCCGAATTCATTCGTATGATCTAAATTTAATTTCTTCATCTAATTTCCTTTAGATTTGAATCTTCTCGCTTATAGATAAGATTGATATGTTCTTCGAGTAATTGATACGCTTTCTTATATTCCCCACTTGAAATCATCATGATTATTCGACCATGATAATCCCAGACTTTTTCTAAGTATGGTAAGTCGATAAAAAGATCCAATCCGACTAATTCATACATATCCCAGTATGATTTGAGCAACCCTTTCACAAACATATTTTCTAGTTTGCTATATATTCTTAGATGAAAAGAACGATGTTCTTGATGTGGTATCTGAATTTGATTACTGTTTAATTTATTGATAGCTCTTTGAACAATGGAAATAATGGCAAAAATATCTGAATTGTCCAGCATTTTTGCTGATTCTATGAAAAATGATTTTTCCAGCTGGTTTCTCAAAACGGAATATTGATGGAAATAATCTATATCTGATTTTATTGCGTAATACAAACTCTTTACAACCGCAGGGGAAAAATCATACGGCAGGATAGAAATTCCTTTTCTCGGCTGAACTTTTATTAAGCCTAAGTTTCTCGCCAATTCCATTTGTTCCCTAACGCATGGAATGCTTAATCCTAATTCTTGGCTAATATGTTTAATGGATGGTATATTGTTTTTATTGCCTTTTGCTATAGACAATAGATACTCTATAAAAACTGATTGTTTATCTGAAAGGATGTTATTATTTTTCATTAATATTATTAATCTGATTAATAATATTTATAACAAAAAACCTTCTTTTATACAACTGACTTTTGTAACTATGGATATATGAGTTCTTTATTTATTAGAAAATATGATTCGATAAAATTTTTCTTCGAAATGAGAATTTTTATTTTTATCCTTATAAGCAGTTTTTGATGCCATATGTGTTCTAAATTTCTTCACATCTCCAATTTGGGAAAAGTGTTCTTCTAGAGCCTCAACTTTTAATGGCCATGTTTCAGTAACATCAAGTGTTATATTCGCTTCTTTAGGTAGAGATAACCATACTTCTTCAACATGATGCGGGGGTAATTGTTCACCTAACAATTCTGGAAAAAATAATTTGTTCTGTGTAGCGGGAAAAACAGCATCCACAACTATTTGCCCGGCTGCTCGATGATCAGGATGATTTAAATAGTTATCATTAGGGTAATAATTTGTAGGATCACAGGTAACTACAATATTTGGCCTATGTGCCCGTATGATGCGAACAATATTTTTCCTCGCATCAAGGTTTGGTACAAGCATTCCATCCTTATAATTTAAATATTGAATGCTACTAACTCCTAAGACATCAGCAGCAGATTTCTGTTCTTTTTCCCGTATAGAAATTATATTTTTTGTTACTCGATAATTGTTATTGATTCCTTTTTCCCCCTTTGTGAAAAGGCAGTAATCTACTTTATGTCCTTCCCGTATCCATTTAGCAATAGTTGCGCCACAAAAATATTCGGGGTCGTCGGGATGGGCTAATATGATTAATATCTTCTTTTGAGAATTCCAAATTTTCATTCTTTACGAGAGTTATTTTTTGTTTTGGTATTACGCCTTCTTCTACTTTTGTGCTTCTTGTTATTTTGATTCTTTTGGCTTGAGGTATGGTGTTTTAAGGTTGGACCGTGGTTTTTATTTTTTGATTCCTGGTCCGATTGTATTATTTCGATCTCTTCTATATCAAATTCTTTTATGCCATAGTCATCTAACGATATTAAAATCGTTTTTCTTAATGGAGCAACATCTTTCACCTTCCCAGCTCCCATTGGAGTATTTACTCGCTTGTTTCTCTTTGGTAAACCTTTTAATGCCTCGACATAATTACAATATTCAAAATTTAAACAGCACCGCAGTCGATTACACATACCTGTTATATCATCTGGGGTTAATGAAATCCCTTGGGCTTTTGCCATTCTGATAGAAATTGATTCGAATTTATTGAGAAACCTCGCACAGCATCTCACCTCTATTCCGCAAGCTCCCATACCACCATAACATTTCGCTACATCTCTAGGACCTATCTTATGAAAGTCAATTTTCTTTACATGGTATTTTTGTTTGATTTCACGGATTATTGAATTGAAATTTATTTGCTTTTCACTTTCAGTTGAGTAAAGGAAAGATAATTTCTTCTCATCAAACGAAATTTCCGCTGATACGACTTTCGCACTTTTAAGATGAGTAATAT
>CAZBCD010000254.1:0-3375 GCA_964490205.1 uncultured Pelolinea sp.
CCGCAAGATGCTGATCCGGATGGCCGATCACTACCTGGAGCAGGGCAAGAACGATCTTCCCGCAAATGGTTGGTCATACGATCGCTGTTCATGATGGGCGAAGGCATGTTCCGGTTTATATAACCGAGAATATGGTCGGTCATAAACTTGGGGAATTTGCCCCAACCCGACATTTCCGCGGCCATGTAGCCGAGAAATCATCATCGATGCGAGAATAGAGAGGTACACATGGCAATTGATGTGAAAGCAGAATTGAATTATTACCCTATTTCTCCCCAGAAAATGCGACTGGTTGTTGACCTTGTCCGCGGAAAGATGGCGGAAGAAGCAATCACTATTTTAAAATTTGTTAATAAGAAAAGCGCCGAACCGATTCGTAAATTAATTACCTCGGCAATAGCGAATGGTGAAAATAACTTCGGAATACCGGCAGAGAATTTATACATATATAAGATTGTCGCGGATGAAGCGCCAACACGGAAATGGCGGCGTTTTGGTGCACGCGGCAGGATCAAACCTATTCTACGGCGTTCATCACATGTAAATGTGATCTTGCGCGAGAAGCATAAACAATAAAATCATATGGGAAATATCAGGAAAAATACCAGGAGAAAATATGGGTCGTAAAGTTCATCCGATTGGAATGCGTATAGGGATAATACGTACTTGGGAAGGTAGATGGTACGCTGAGGGCCAAAACTACATTGACCAATTTCATCAGGACCTCAAAATTCAAGAAATGATCAGAGAGTCAGGAGACCGCGCCGGCGTTTCTCAAATTGAGATTGAGCGATTTCCAAGCAAAGTGAAGATCGTTGTCCATACCGCAAAACCCGGTATCTTGATTGGTAGAAAAGGAGAAACTGTAAAAGCTCTCCGGAAAAATCTTGAGGATTTGACAAACAAGAAAATTGATCTTGAAATAATGGAGATAAAGAATCCAGATTGTGATGCATTGTTAGTTGCTGAAAATGTTGCTTCGCAAATTGAACGCCGCATAAGTTACCGCCGTGCTATGAGTCGGGCAATCCAGAACAGCATCCGCCAGGGTGCTGAGGGAATGAAGATTCAGGTGGCTGGTCGATTAAATGGCGCTGAGATGTGCCGAACCGTATGGCTGCGAGAAGGACGAGTCCCGCTTCAGACATTGCGCGCGGATATTGATTTCGCTCGTACAGAAGCTGACACAACCTACGGAAAGATCGGCGTGAAGGTTTGGGTTTATAAAGGTGAAATATTACCAGGTTCTAAAGAAGAAATGGAAAAGACGGAGGGTGTATACGTCAGTAAATAATAATTTTACAGATGATACATATTCCTTAGAAGAGGTTTTACTATGTTAATGCCAAAAAGAGTGAAGTACCGCAAACAGATGCGCGGACGAATGCGTGGAAAGGCGGTGCGTGGAGTGGAAATATTGAATGGAGATTTTGCCCTGCAAGCGTTAGCACCGGGTTGGGTATCTGCCCGGCAAATTGAAGCTGCCCGCCGTTCAATTGTTAGAGCAATGAAAAGGCGTGGAAAGGTTTGGATACGAATATTTCCAGATAAACCAATCACTAAAAGAGCGGCAGAATCTCGAATGGGAAAAGGTAAAGGGGCGGTGGAATATTGGGCGGCGGTCGTCAAACCGGGGAGGATCATGTTTGAAGTTAGTGGTCTTGATGACGCGACGTCTCTCTACGCGCTTAAACAAGCACAATATAAATTCTCAATTAAGACAAGAATTGTCTCCAGGAATGATTTCATTGGAGGTCAAGCATGAAAAGCAGTGATATTCGCTTAATGAATTCTGATGAGATTCAATCAATATTACTCGAAATGCGTAAGGAGTTTATGTTGCTCAGATTCCAATCTGTGAGCGGACAATTAACGGATACCAGCAAAATTAATAGCGCAAAACGATTAATTGCCCGATTAGAAACGATCTTACGTGAAAAGCAATTAGGCATCAATATGGAAGGTGAAGCATGAATACTCGCAGAAGATTAACGGGCGTTGTTGCCAGTAATAAAATGACAAAAACGGTTATTGTAGAGGTGTCAAGAACATATCGGCACAAGTTATATCAAAAGGTTATCCATAAAACTAAGCGATTTCAAGTACACGATGAAATGAAATGCCAAGTTGGCGATGAGGTGCAGATTGTGGAAAGCAGACCGATTTCAAAACATAAGAGATGGGTCGTTGAAAAAATATTAAAAACAGGGGAATCTGCCAAAGAAGTACCTGTGGCAGATGAGGTGTAAGGTCATGATCCAACATGAATCACGATTAACGGTTGCAGATAACACTGGCGCAAAAGAGATATTAGTTATCCATGTATTAGGTGGATCAGGAAAAAAATATGGTGGCGTAGGCGATGTGGTTGTGGGAACTGTAAAAGTAGCTACTCCACAGAGTTCGGTAAAAAAGAGTGAAATTGTTAAAGCAGTGATTGTCCGCACATCCCACCCTTGGCGCCGAAAAGATGGATCCACGATCCGTTTCGATGATAATGCCGCTGTTATCTTGGATGCGGATGAGGAAAATCCAAGAGGGACACGCATTTTCGGGCCAATTGCACGAGAATTACGTGAAAAAGGTTACATGAAAATTGTATCCCTTGCCCCGGAAGTATTGTAATAATTGTAGGAGCTAGCAGGATGAAGATGCGAATAAAAAAAGGTGATCAGATTGAAGTCATCACCGGGAAATCAGAAAATAAAGGTAAGCGTGGAGAAGTCATTCGTGTTTTTCCAAAAGAAGGACGCATTGTTGTGCAAGGAGTTAATCTTCGTACAAAGCATCAAAGACAGGTTCAATCACAAGGAAAAACAGTTAATCCTGGTATTGTGAAATTAGAAGCACCGATTGATGTTTCAAATGTCATGGTTGTGTGTAAAAAATGCAATCAACCTACGCGTGTTGGTGTATCACGTGATGGAGGAAAAGCGATTCGAGTCTGTAAAAAATGCGGCGGATTAATTGATTAAGGAAAAACCAATGTTGGGAGCTATTGAATGAATGCATTAAAGGAAAGATACCGCAAAGAAATTGTACCGGTGCTGATGAAAGAATTGGGCCTGGAAAATATTATGCAGGTACCTAAAATTGAAAAGATAGTTTTGAATATTGGTATGGGTGAAGCGATTGAAGATGCGAAAACGCTTGATGCTGCTGTTGCAGATATTAAAGTGATTACAGGGCAGAAACCAGTGATCACCAAAGCAAAAAAGAGCATTGCTAATTTCAAACTGCGCGAAGGACATTCTGTTGGTGTCAAGGTTACTTTGCGTGGAGAAAAAATGTGGTCACTGCTTGACCGTTTACTAAATATTGCTTTACCGCGTGTTCGAGACTTTCGTGGAGTATCCCCGAAGTCATTCGATGGGC
>CAZBCD010000255.1:0-3372 GCA_964490205.1 uncultured Pelolinea sp.
GGTGACATTATTACTGGTGAATTTATGGTGACATTATTACTGGTGATTCACATGTTTTTCGACACCGCCTTCAATGAGATTGATATGAAATCTACTTGCCTCCAAGCGATTTCACCGTCCCCATACCACTCATCTCTGTGCTGAGAATTGGGCTTCCATAATACTGCAGGTTTCCCATACCGCTCAGTTCGACATCAAATTCGTTTTCCACCCACATCGCAGCTTTTCCCGTGCCGGATATTTCGATCCTTGCCTCACTGCTCTTAAGGTCTTCTGCGTCATAGTTACCCGCTCCGCTCAGTTCGATTCGTTGATCCTCCACGCTGCCCCCAATTTCAACATTGCCCAGACCACTAACTTCAAGATTCAATGAGTCTGCTTGCAAATCTCCAATATACGCGTTGCCAGAACCACTGATCTCAAAATCCAACTCTGAAGTTTCTAACGCTTCAATTTCAATATTTCCCAATCCGCTAATTTCAATTCTTTCCAGATTTTTTACAGTAAGATGATAAATGATTTCTTTTGTCGGCTCAATGCTCATAAAATCATCCACACCCAGGCGCAGGTTTCTTCCATAAACACTGCTATTCAAGTATTTGAGGATATTGTCCTCAGCCGTGACCTCGAGTGATTCTTTACTCCCTTGTTCAATAATTAGAGTACCGATTCCACTCAGTTCAACTGCAGTAAATCCTGATACCCGGCGTGTCTCGGTGATAACTTCTCCGGACCCCAGCACTCGCGTGTATTTGATTGGGAAGATACATCCGCTGACGAAAACAGAAAGTATCAATATATAAAGAACTTTAAATTTCCTCATTTTTTCTCCAAAATTAGAATAACCGCAGCCAGTCCGTCCCAAAGATGATCGAAACAGCGATCCAAATGAAGATGATCATTAGAATAAACCCACAGCCGCACCCCATGCAGGATCCGCTTTTATAGCCAAATCGCTCTTGCAGCCAATCAAAAACCTTATCTAACAAGAAGAGCTTGAACAAACCCGATAAACACCCTGGACGTCGATTATCCATATTTATTTTCCTTTCTGCTACTGTTTACGAAATTTCATGTAAAGGGTTTCTTAATAATTTAATTCAATTGCGCCAATCAGGGATGCACAATTAGAATAAATTCCCCTTTTTTGTCTTTCATTTTTTGAAGGATATGCTCTGCTGTATCATGCAGTACTTTTTCATTGGGCAGTGTGAGGTTAAAAGCCAGGGTGATCATGCGTGCTCTTCCAAAAGCAGCTATTACTTCCGAAAGCAAACGAGATAATCGGTATGGCGCGTCCATAAGTATTATCGGAACTCGCATCTCCTTCAGCGTGCTCAACTTCTTATGTCTGATCTCCTTCTTTCGCGGTAGGAATCCAACAAAATAAAACTCTTCCAAAGGCAGTGGAGATAAAGAAATCGCCGCCATCAGCGATGACGGGCCGGGAACAGGAATAACCGGTATCCCGTTCTCCATGGATAATCGGATCAATTCTGTACCTGGATCGGCAAAGGCAGGAGTGCCGCAGTCTGAAATCAAGGCATAACGCTTACCTAGAGCCAATTCCTCAGCAATCATCAGGGAATCTACTTTTTCATTGTGTTCATTGAGCAGGATGAGCTCTTTATCAGCTATGCCTAATTTTTTTAGGAGCGTACTGCCCTGGCGATATTCTTCACTTATGACTGCATCAACTTCAGCCAACACATTCATTGCTCGGAGAGTAATATCCCGATAATTTCCGATAGGAGTAGAAACGATAAATAAGCAACCTTTCATTTTAACCATCTTCTTTCAAAGAATAATCATCCTTAAGTTTTCTATTGATCTCATTATTCTATTTGCTATTTTACTTTTTTCTATTAGAATTGATATTTCTCACAAGAAGGCACCTCACTATCAACACTTGAGTAATGTGCTTTCATGGTTTACTATTAATAATATTTTGATAGTGAATTGAAGCAATCTGTATAATAATAAAAAAATTGGGTATATTAGAAAGGAATAAAATGGTATCTTTTTTTGAGCAATTTAATCCAATCATTCAATCTTTATTTGCGACATTTTTCACCTGGGGGGTTACTGCGCTTGGTGCAGCGGGAGTTTTTTTATCAAAAGAAATTGACCGCAAGCTCATGGATGGCATGCTGGGCTTTGCAGCAGGTGTTATGATCGCTGCCAGTTATTGGTCATTATTAGCACCCGCGATCGAAATATCAGAAAGTTTAGGCTTGGTCCCATATCTCCCACCAGCAATCGGTTTTTTACTCGGCGGAGCCGTATTATGGTTGATTGATAAAATTCTCCCGCATCTTCACTTGAATCTCCCAATCGCTTCTGCGGAAGGAATTAAAACATCCTGGCAAAGGAGCATTCTGTTAGTTTTAGCCATTACTCTACACAACATTCCAGAAGGGATGGCTGTTGGAGTCGCATTTGGAGCAGCCGCAGCTGGCATCCCGGGAGCAAGTATAACCAGCGCGATCGCGCTCGCCATAGGTATTGGCATTCAGAATTTTCCAGAAGGATTGGCAATTTCCGCTCCCCTTAAACGTGAAGGTTTATCCAATGGAAAAAGCTGGTGGTATGGACAGCTTTCTGCGATTGTTGAGCCAGTAGGCGCAGTGATTGGTGCTGCTGCAGTCATCCTGATGCGGCAGATACTTCCATATGCTCTCGCTTTTGCGGCTGGTGCGATGATCTTCGTGGTAATTGAAGAATTGATTCCGGAAGCTGAGGCAGGTTCAAACACTGATATCGCCACAACCGGTGCCATGCTTGGGTTTACAATCATGATGATTCTTGATGTAGCATTGGGATAGTAACTGAATTAATGAAAAAAATATCACAACTTTCCCGCGCCGCTTTCTTGGTCGCGTTAAGTTTCGGTATTAACAAACTAATAGCCATCCTGCGGCAGCTGATCATTGCCCGTCAATTTGGGCTTTCCTCAGATCTGGATGTGTTCAATGTCGCCAACAACATCCCTGATATGCTCTATTCTCTCATTTCTGGCGGTGCATTAGCTGTTGCAATTATCCCAGTACTGACCGAAGTGATGACCCGTAAAAATCGGGAGGCGTCTTGGCGGGTTTTCAGTCAGGTGGCAAATATTGCTTTCTTAGTTACAGCAGTCTTATCCGTATCAGTAGCAATTTTCGCCTGGCCGCTTGTACAGCATCCTTTGGGTATTGCGCCTGGATTTGACATCAGCCAACAGGCTCTCGTTGTGCGCCTTATGCGCATGGACCTGATTGGAACACTTATCTTTTCGATGGCTGGTTTATTAATTGCCGGTTTGCAAGCAAACCAGCATTTTCTGCTACCCGCCCTGGGGCCAATTCTATATAATATTGGGCAGATCTTCGG
>CAZBCD010000256.1:0-3367 GCA_964490205.1 uncultured Pelolinea sp.
CTGTGGTATTCTTAAATAATCACGGTTGCACTTGAGACTTGAATCCAGCTCCTGAAGAGAACCCAAATGGATCGGGAATTGCTGAATGAAGAGCTGGAAAAAGAGAATCAACGGCTTAAAGTGCTTAAGAAACAAGCCGCCTCGAACAAGAACAGTGTTGCCAAGAAATCGCTTTCCGCTGCTGAAAAAGAGCATGACCAGAAAGAGATCAAACTGCTCATTCGCGCGGCGGAAAACGAAGAGGATGATACCGACCGTCAGGCGGAACATGAGATCATAGAATTGCGCAAAGACCTCGATCAAATTGAGGATGACCTGCAATGGCCGCTGCTGGAGCAGGAAGCGCGTGGACTCATTACGGAAATGCGGGATATCCTTACCAGGGTTGGCGATTCTAAGGTGGCGCAAAAGAGTGAGGAGCTGATCGGGCAACTTGAAGCCGCACTGGCAGAAAAAGACATCAGTCTGGTGCGGTTGTATTTGCAGGAACTAAACAACTTACAGTTCACAATCTTCGCCGAACAACCTGGTTTCTGGATGCATCTTTTCAATAATTTCCGAGAAAATCCGGATACACCCTTCATTGACAAGAGTCGGGCGGAAAAGCTCGTTCGAGAAGGTGAAGCCGCTATTAAGGGGAATAATATTGATAAATTGAAGATGATCGTCGTTCAGCTATTTGCGCTTCTCCCGCGTGAACAAGCGGCACTCCTGACGCGCGGTTTTGGCTCTACTCTGATGCAATAACTCAGTAAGACAACAATAGGCACAGATGTTCAATCTTGTTATTGATAAAATATTTCATGAAGAATCCTTGAAGTATTGCTCGATGATAAAGAAAGCCATGACGTTTGTTTACCGGAGTTCGATTTCAGATATTCTTTTGTGTGGCCGAACCTATATTACATCATTGATTGCCGCAAGGAATGTTTTTTCATTGGAGTCTGTTGTTCTACCATAATTTTTGTGCTGTTGGCCCCGCAGCACATTGCCAACCCATTCGCAAAAATGGTACTCATCAGATTGGTCAGATATATTCCTGCCCAGTTCCAAAGTGAAATATCTGGCTGATTCAACTTCTTTGCTTAGAAACTGCTTCTTGACCCGAAACACAGCGGCTACAAAGAATGCCTCAGGCGATTCAATTGGTTTAGGTAATCGTATGATAAATACCTCAACTTCATCATGAATCACTTGTTTGGACAATCCAATCTCGTTTGGGGATTGTCTTACTCCCATCTTACCGGCCAAACCTTGCCATATGGTTTTCAAATACTTTTCACCCTTTGTACCTGTTACATCCTGATAAAACTTCTTGGGATTCATCAATACCAAGATTGGTAAAGCCATGTGGGCATAGTTATATTGCAATCCTTTTGAAGCTTCTGTAGGGAACATATTTCCTCCGTTTCTCCTCATGTCTTTAACTGCATTCCTGTGCAATATGACGCCATTGATCGTAATGACGAGCCAACTAATAATTAATTATACGGCTTTTTGCAAAGCGTCGTAATGACCCTATGTTCAAACCAATACAATTTCATTTGAAAAAATAAAAACCGGAAGTTTCTAGAAGGTTAAGTGCATCTTTTGCACCCTTCCAGAAATAGACCTCTTTTACACCATATGTATTGCTTCAGAAAATAAATACTGCACGTATACAGAATTTTTATGACGCACCAGGGAATCGATGGTTAGAAAAATGGACTCTAATAGTTGAGCCAACTCGCCATGATGAGATTCTGTCGCAAATTCAGCGATTGTTGAAAGACGATCACCAAAACATAAGTGAATGAGTGATCAATTATTCATGGCTTGTAGACATAATCTATCTTGTGTTTACTATCCAACGAAATAGGCGGATATTTCCGTCCTTGCTTATTGGAGTTGAGTTTGTTATTGTGTTCTTTGTGAACATAACACGTAGATAAACAAGATATGTTCATTTGATTTTATGAATTTTGTTGAACCAATTCGTGAGAGAAAAAAGATTGCGCAAATCAAAAACCAACTTCGTGGGCAAGGTCGTTTCCGTGATCTGTTACTTTTTATCTTCGGCATCAATGCTGCTCTTCGCATATCTGATTTATTACAATTGCGTATTGAACACGTGCTGGATGAACAAAAACAAATCAGAAACCGCTTCTGGATCAAGGAGCAAAAACGTAAAAAGCGTCACGAGATTATTATCAATCAGAGTATCCATGATGCATTAGCAGAATATTTATCAGCCTACCCCTCTATTGCTGATGATCAAACAAATTATATTTTCTTCAACACCAAAACAAACAACTACACCAAACCTATCAAGCGTGGTCAAGCCTGGAAATTTGTAAAATCTATTTGCCTAGATGTGGGCCTCAATGGAAATTACGGAACTCATAGTTTGAGGAAAACTTGGGGGTATCATGCCCGTATGCACGGTGTTGATCTTGCCCTAATCATGCATAAACTCAATCATGAAAGCATTGCTTACACCAAGCGTTACCTGGGTATTACAGACGATGAATTGGAAGCAGTTGCCCAAAGATTGAATCTTTGAAACGCCATTGATCTTCCCAGCGCTGGATTTACTTAATGTAACCGTTCTTTCAAGCCATTGGCAACAGGGGGGAGAAAAACATCCTTTGTCTATAATTGGTCATTCTCGAAGGAAGTCAATTAACAGAAGAACCTATAGCAGCAGTGAAAATGTTTGAAAATTCGTTCGGTTATTCATTATCTATATTGGCCATAACCTAGTTTGTTCTCCTGATTCTCTTACAATTTTTCCACCTGGCAAGTGTATGTCCTCCCCAATTCTGAAGCCCAAGTCTACAGAATGCTCTAACCCAATCCGTTGGGCAAGTTGTTCGTATTCATCCCTGGCCAGTAGATTTGTTATCCAGAAGAAGCCTGTGGCATCTCCTGCAGGTTCAGGATCGAATGTACAGACCAAATCTAGTTTTTTGTTCTCCGCTAGGCTCCCAACGGCAACGATCTCAATGATTCGTTGATCCCATTGTGCTAACTCTGCAGCATAGCGTTTAGCTTGTTCAATATTTAATTCCCTCCTTTTCTGCATATGCTCCTCCATCAATTCCTTTAGCATGGTCGGCTCAAAATGCAGGTCCCTTTCGATTGGCAAGCCCCATAGTCCTCGCACTTCCTGCATCTCGGATAGTGAGAAATACCCCACCTCCACCTCAAAACCAGAGACCAAGCCAAAGAAAGTATCCTTTCCATCAAACTCACTTGCGTACCACGTCCAATTGCTATCTGGTGTGAAGAATTTCACCTGAGCAAGTGCATTCAAACCCAACTCTTCACCACTGTAAAGTTCCTGCAGTTGAAAGATGTAGGGGGAAAAATAGTAAAACGGTACCAA
>CAZBCD010000257.1:0-3351 GCA_964490205.1 uncultured Pelolinea sp.
CCTTGACCCTGGGAGCATAGTAATAACTGCTGGGCTACCCACGCAGCAGTTATTACTATGCTCCCAGGGTCAAGGAGGAAAACCAACATCAGAAACAAGCCATCCAAATTGTGGCGGGAGAATGGCCCACCTATGGATACCGCAGGATCACTGCGCAGCTAAACAGGCAGGGCTGGCAGGTCAACCACAAGCGCGTGTACCGTTTCATGCACCAAATGGGTATCCAAATGGTCAAAAAGGCACAAAAAAGGACTACAACCAACAGCCAGCACCCATATCCACGCTACCCGAACTCGATTCAAGACCTGGTTATCACCCACCCCGATCAAGTGTGGGCCTCCGATATCACTTATATTCGTTTAGGGAAAGGGTTTGTCTATCTGGCAGTGATCATGGACCTGTTTACGCGCGGCATCCGCGGATGGAATCTGAGCCGCGGTTTAGATCAAAGACTGACCCTGATTGCCCTGAGAAGAGCGCTTCAGAGTCATACACCACAAATTCATCATTCGGATCAGGGATGGCAGTATGCCGCTAAAGAATATGTTGAATTGCTGCAAAAAGCAGAGGTGCAAATCAGCATGGCTGAAACTGGAGAACCGACCCAAAACGGATATGCAGAACGCTTGATGCGCACCATTAAAGAAGAGGAGGTGTATCTAACAGAATACGAAGATTTCCATGATTGCTATCAGAACATTGAACGGTTCCTCAATGATGTCTACATGAATAAACGCATTCACTCATCATTAGGATATCTGACACCGGTTGAATTTGAGTACAATTGGAATAGACAGAATATGTTTTTAGAGGTTAAATAAAAAGCCCTGATTTTGTGTCCAGCTTTTGGGGTTCATTACAGTTAATTCAACACAGCATTTTTCGGATTATCAAAATATCCTATTTTGATATTGTTTGATATTTTAAATAGATAAAAACAATAATAAAGTAAAATAAATTTTAATCAAATAAAAACAATAAACAGAAAAATCTTTCCATTTTTAAAAATAAATTTCAGAGGAGACAAAAATGAATGGGAAATCTTTTACCGAGGAAATATCTGATTTTATTGTTGATCTTGTAAAGATAAAATCACTTAAGCGAATTGAAAGATCTATTTCCCACAAGAAAAGAAGTGTAGAAAATAGGGAGGTTATTGACAAACTCCGTAAGGAGATTGTTTATCAATCAAGCCAAGGTATTGACCGGGCAAGAATTTATCTTTCTAGATCCCCGGAGGGTGTTATCGTTGCCGCAACATTATTAAGGGAATTATTTAATGATTGTAAAATCAAATCTGAAGAATTCTCTGAATTGGAATATAAAAAGGCTGTAACAGAGGTTTCAGAGAAATTAGACAAGCTTATTCTAGATTCCAGAGAACCACTCTCATCATCTCTAGATGGAGATAACGAAAGGTTTGAACAAGTAAAACTTTTTCTTAATCTAATTCGCCAATCTGATGATTTTACAGAAGAAGAGGTTCAGGAATCTTCTGCTTGGGTAAATAAGGTTTTAACAGAAGACTCGGAGCAAATTCCATTGGGATGCAACCTTCTTGATGAAATATTACCTCAGGAGCTTTGGCAAAAAGAATACGATTTGCATAAAGCTGGGATTTTGTGATTATTTCAGCAATGACAATTAAATATTCACAAAAATGAGATATTTATTGATATGATAATAGAAAAATTTATCTGGGGATTTGAATCATAGGTCCATCAATCCTGCTGCACAATTCCTGATCAAAACAAATGAATGTATATCTATATAAATAGTATATAAAAAACGAAACCAGAATGGAGATAATCAGAAAAATAACACTTCCATTTCTGAGATATTCCTTTATATTCCTGGTAATTCCCTCCCCCATGGTTACAAAATAACAAAAAAAATTTAATAACGCAAATATCTATTGACAACAATCCATCCGATATGCTTAGATGGAATTACTTGTCCCTAATAAGTACTAAGTATGGCCAGGAAGACACATCAAAACATCAATAATAAGGACCTGATTAAATTCATTGTTCCAAAATCCCTGAAGAGTTCCCTGCAAATTATTGCCCTTGAACGCAGTATTTCTTTATCTGCTTTACTGAGGATCATCACATCTCAATACACGAAGCACGACCAGGAATTATGATCATATCAATAACTAATCAAAAGGGAGGTGTAGGAAAAAGCACCACAGCAATCAACCTAGCGGCAGGATTAGCAATCAAAGGATACAAGGTCCTTCTTGTTGATTTAGATCCACAAGCCAATGTAACTAAAGTGTTTATCAAAGAAGATGATGAAATACCTTTACAGCGATCGCTTTACAATGTGTTGCTGAATTTCTATCCGGTTGAAAATATAATTCAGCAAACTCAAACCAGGAATCTGTTTTTAGCGCCTTCTCATATCCGCTTATCTGGTACCGATTTGGAGCTCGGCCAGGCGATGGATAACCGCAGTGAGCGATTGAAGCGCGTTCTTGAGCCAATTAAAAATAAATATGACCATTTCATTATTGATACTCCTCCATCTCTTGGTTTATTAACCATTAACGCTTTGGCAGCCAGTGACAAGCTGATTATTCCTGTATCAACAGGATTCTTCGCACTAACAGGATTAGTGCAGCTGCAGGAAACTATAAACATGGTGAGGCAGACGAAACTCAATACTACCCTTAAAATCTTGGGGGTTTTATGCACGTTTTCGGAAAGAACGAATGTATCCAAGGATGTGGATAAACAATTAAGGGAATATTTCAATGAATTGGTTTTTAAAACCATAATCCCTAAAAATGTTAGCCTGGAAGAAGCCCATTCCAACCATACACATATTTTCAAGTATGCGCCGAGGAGTTATGGGGCTGATGCATATAAGGCATTGGTGAAGGAGGTATTAGCGAGATGAAAAGTACAGGATTGGCTGATAGCCCATTCTTTCCAGAAAAAAAGCCAAAAATTGTAAAGCTATCAAGCAACCATGCAATCATGGTGGCAGATCACCAAAATAGAAAGAAATCAAGTTATCAAAACAACATAATAAAAGAAATAAGAAAAATGATTTCAGAAATTGGCAAAGAGTCATCGACATATAGAATCTCAAAAGGAGAGAAGAAATTATTACTTAGTATTATTTATGAATTGAGGATGAACGGTATAAAAACAAGTGAAAACCAAATGATACGAATTGGTTTGAATTATGTAGTACAAGATTATTTAAAAAGCAAAGGGAATAGTATGCTTCTTAAGACTCTTTAGGATTAGTAAAACCCCACTTTAATCCAAAGAAAATAATATAAAATAAATCTTGAATTCAACTAGTAAGTGCAACTTTGCAAGTGTTAGAGAGGTAAGC
>CAZBCD010000258.1:0-3350 GCA_964490205.1 uncultured Pelolinea sp.
AAGTAGAGACCCAAACAAGAATCCAAATGCCCGTGCAGTAAAGATCAAACTGATAACATCCAACGGTACTGAAACCTGATTGGATAAATCCGGTAAAACTGGACCCAGGGAGGAAATCAGCAGCCCGAACAACCCCATGATCGCGAAATACCCGAACGACCGTACCAACGATCCTATGCGTGCAATATCAATATCTTTCAAATGGACACACCCTTTTCGCTGAATTTTCAACAGGAAAGGAAGAATTATAACATCCCGTTTATTTTCGATGAAAAAGTTATTCCTTAATGATGGCTGTTATTCTATAAAAATGCGAGTTCCAATATTTAATAATTAAAATAGATTTAGGCAGGATAAATGATTCGCTTGATAAAATTTGAAGGCACACTTGAAGATAACGTGGTTAGACCAAGTGGTTTCCTTCAATCAACAACAGCATTTTCTTTAATACGGACATGCTGTGCGTCGCAGTCAATCTCACAATCAATACCTAACGGCAGCACTGTCATCGGATCTGTATGACCGAAGTCCATTCGCGTAATAACGGGAAGATCAGTCAATCTCTCTTCATCAACCACCACTTGCAAGATCGCTTCATCATAGGCATCGAATTGCTCCACCGGCACTTGCCCACCTGGACGCCCGAATAATATCCCGCATATTTCTTTTAGGATACCTGACGCGGCAAAAGCGCGCATCCCACGTTTTACGTTAGTGGGAGAGGGTGCTTCTTCAGATGTTTCAATAAAAAGGATCGCTCCCCGCCATACATCAAGAGTTGGCCAAACCGATGTTCCTCGCAGCCAGTCCAATACCTCAAAAGATCCGCCGATCAAATGCCCTTTATGGATGCCCTTTCCCTGTAGGAATTTCCATCCCGAAGATTTATTTAATTTTCGTTTCTGCGTTTGGTGTTTTGGCTCAGCCCAATCGATGTGCTCAGCGGTCCAACCTTCTGTATTTGGTTTGATCTGACCAACTGGCGCGGATGAGAACAGCGCACATGTCACCGCATCTACCATATAGGGGAACATGCCCCCGTTTTCAGCAAATCCTGCCATAATCGATGGCCCGTAAAATGAGACCAATCCCGCCGTTTGGCATGCCAGATGAGCAACCGTCGAATCAGAGTGACCCAAGAAGATCTTGGGGTTATCTCGAATCACCCTCAGGTCAAGGTACGGAAGAATGCGAATTGAATCATCTCCGCCAATCGTTGATATTATTCCGTCTATAGTTGTATCAGCAAACGCTTGCATTAAATCATCCGCCCTTGCTTGAGGATTTTCCCGCAGCCAGTCGGGGTCACTCAGTGCATGCGGCATTTCTATAACTTTCACTCCGAATGTTTTTTCCAGCTGCTTTTTCCCCGCTTCATAGCGGTAGGGAAACACATTGGGACCGCCCCATGATAACGTTACGGAAGCAACAATATCGCCCGCTTGCAGCTTTTGTGGTTTTTTCATCCCTTGTATTATACAAACTCACGTGATATTAAAAAGCATCTTTTCAAGCATTTCATAAATAAATCGGCAGTAGAGATTTTGATTCAAGCCAAGGACCTCTAAATTATGAGTCCTCTTACAAAACCGCTCACTTCTGGCCTTCAGATCATGCCATTCAACCTGGCCTTGCGTTGTGTATTTTCTCAGGGCATGGTGTTGTTCAGCTTATCAGTATTATGACAATTTTTAGTCATTAATAAATTCAATTTCAAGCCAGAGGACTGAATAAGGTTCAATCCTGATAGACGCAGTATTATTTTCGACCATAAAAACTTTATCACTCAGTAAATCCTTGAGCTTGTACATTCGAATAATCCCAAAATCTGAAAGCTGTATATTGATGTCCAGAGACTTGCTCTTGACATTATGTATACATAATACGGATTTTTCGTCGTTTGGAGAAAAGCGCAGAACAGAAAAAATGCCTTTGTGCAGATTTAATACTTTTTGTTTTCCATTCGGGTGGAAAGACGCGTTAGATATTCGCGCAGCAAGCAACATCTTGTAACCTGAAAAAACCAGATTTCGTAAAGACCCGGGATCATTCAATTCATCCTCAAGCGAACCAGTCTGCAATTTCTCGCGATTTATCGTCCGAGCTCTTCCAGTACTTTTTACTCCATCTGTCCAGTTCCGTGAGCCAAATAAACTGTGAAAGTAAATCCCTGGAATTCCTTTTAGAGCAAGCATGATCGCCTGCGAAGCCAAAAATCGCTTCGCGATCAATGCATCTGACTCATTGGAACTTTCCGGATCGCATAATGCATCTAGATAGTTGATGTTCAATTCGTAAGGGCTTTTTGTACCATCAGCGTTGTTCTTATATGAAACACTGCCATCTAAAAGTTTTACTCTGTTTGCCATCGCTTCAACTTCTTCATTATCAAGAATACCGAGGACCGGCATGACACCAATCCCATCATGGGATGCCAGGAAATTGAAAAAGGTAGTCTTCTTGGAAGAAGTTACAAGAGAACTTGCCCATTGCGAAAGGATTTTTGCATTCCCTGTATGAAAAGTATGCAGCACTAATGGTGGAAGTGAGAAGTTATAGACTAGCTGGGCTTCATTTTCTCCATTCCCAAAATAGCTGATATTATCTTGGTGGGGCACATTAGTTTCTGTAATGATTTTCACCCATGGCGCCACTTCATTGAATATTATCCGAAATATTTGTACAATGCTGTGTGCTTGCGGCAAATGGATGCAATTTGTGCTTTTCTCCTTCCAAATATAAGCAACGGCATCCAAACGTATATAATCGGCTCCTTTCGACACATAAAATAGTAAAGTGTCTATCATTTCTAAAAGTAATTGTGGAGTATGGTAATTGAGATCAATATGGTCAGAACTGAATGTTGTCCATACAAACTTCTTCCCCGTCTTAGTTTCCACTGGTGTTTTCAAGGGCAGATCTCGCGGTCTGAATACATTGCTGAGATCTTCATTTAGGTGGATAGTAATAAAATAATCCCTATACTTGCGCTCCCCTTTTAAAAACCCCTTAAACCAACGGCTGCTTGCAGATACATGATTAAGGACGGCATCGAACATCAATTGAAAACTCTTACCTAATACACGCACATCCTCCCATTGCCCATGTTCTGGATTTACCTGTTTGTAATCTATGATAGAAAAACCATCGTCTGATGAAAAAGGGAAAAAAGGCAGTATGTGGATAGTGCTAATCATCCCTGCTATCCATTTTGACAGAAAAGTTCCTAAAGTCTTAAGGGGAGATTCGCCAGTATTTCTAACAATATCAGGATAAGTAATCAATATTATATCTTTCCTTGAATTCAACTAGTAAGTGCAACTTTGCAAGTGTTAGAGAGGTAAGCTGCG
>CAZBCD010000259.1:0-1064 GCA_964490205.1 uncultured Pelolinea sp.
TTGGTGGATTAGGGTGACATATTCACTGGTGAATGACAGTATCTGTTGGTGGATGCCTACTTATTGTAAATTAAGTGAGTCACCTTTCCCGGTTCAACGCGGATGCAACTGGGATGAAACAGGGTGGAAGCAAAGGAGACAGTGAACAGTTTTCGCATAGCCTTGTGTACTGCATGGACACTATGGACGAAATACCTTCTGATTCGAAGCCAGTGAGTTCAAGATTTATATGAAAGAGGTTTTAAATTTATTATACTGTAACCATCTCCTAGATATCTCAAGTTCACCGTAATACAGAACTGCACGGTCAGGAATTCATAGCTGATGCCATTTTGGAAGTTGCCCGTGCCCAGAGAGTGAACCTGATCGTTATGGGAGGTTTTGGAAAAAGTCCGCTGATTAATGTTGCCGTTGGAAGTACGGTTGATCAAATACTGCGTGAGTTTGGCCAGCCGATTTTGATCTGTCGGTAAGTATTTCGAGCCTGGTATTTCTCACATACCCTTTTTGCTCAACAAGAGTTGATAAATGTTGATAGTTTTACAAAGAATGAGTATTCACGATGACAGGTTTCAAATAACCGCCGGTCATTCACCCAGCGGATACATATTTTATGGTTGGTATGCTGCTTAATGCGGGATTTTAAATCCGTATTCCTGCAGCACCCATTTCGGAAATTCAAAGCGGGCTGTTTTCTGTGGATCTACAACCTGGCATACTTTCAGCTGCCCAACCAGACTCATTAGTAAACCAGCGTCATTGATTGACAGGGATGCAAATTTGGTCAGGAAATCTGCCATATAGTGAGTAGCATCGCTTCCTGCCTGATCAAGCGAACCAGCAGATGCGACTGCCGACACAAGGTCGGGGGTTTCAATGAAAGGAGTGGGCAAGCCCTTTAATTCAGGAACGACCCGGGCTTTCAGGTGAATCTCGCCGGGTGATTCCGCGCCGCAAATGACAATTTCACCATCCCCCATGACAGCATGAAAATCACCGCAGCCAAACAGCGCTCCCGCCACGTTGGCAGTGAAATAAACGCTCACGCCTTCGGTGATGAGCGT